>CAIRWP010000070.1 GCA_903882335.1 uncultured Opitutia bacterium
CAGATTCCAGAGGGCTTCATCACCCTCCTCGACCGGCTGGCGGTTAAGCGCGTCACGGAGGCTGATGACCGTGAGCTTCGATGTGATATCGGTGCAGTAGATCTTTCCGCGGAAGCCGGCGCGGAGCCAGGCGAAGAGATTCCCGATATGGTCCGTGTGTGCGTGGGTAAGGAAGAGCGCATGCAGGGCCGCGGGAGGCACCGGGAGGCTATCGACATCATTGACGGTGTGGTCGCCTTCGCCTTGGAGCAGGCCGCAATCGACTGCGAAGCACTTACCGCTGGCGGAGTGATAGACGAAGTGGGAAGAGCCGGTAACCGTACCGCAGGCACCGAAGGGCTTATAGAAGAGCGGAGACGTCGGGAGCGCATGATGGGCGGGCAGCCCGAACAGCATGGCGCCGGGTAGTCCAGCGGCGGAATTGGAGGCCGCGTCTTTGTTAAGGCCAAGGGGCGTGACGGTCTTAGACGCGTCGAGCAGTTTGGAGAGTTCGTGGAGGTGTGACATAGGAGGATGGAGGGATGTGTGGGGGTTATTTGGGACGACAGCTCACGCTAGACCTCGGAAGGAGGTCCGATGAAACCGTCAGAAACTAGGGGTTATCGAATCAGTGAGTGCCGGGTCGGCGTGTGGGTTTGGAGGTTTGGGTTTTTGCGAACAAAGGATCGAGGCCTAGCTGTGCGCGGGCCTTGAGTAAGGCGGCTTCGGCGTTGACGACGGCCTGGCGGCATTCGGCAAGGCGGGTCTGCGAATCGCCGGCAGACTCTTCGAGGCGGTCCATGACGATGAACTGACGGGGGCGGAGATCGACCTGTCGGCCATCGACAGAGGTTCCGCTCAAGGCGGATCGAGGAACCAGGGCGGAGACGCCGGGGATCTCGACGCGATCGACACAGACCTGGGCGATGGCCGAGAAGAACTCGTGCGTGAGGATCGCGGATCGGGTGCGGCGGTATCCGACGATAGGTTCAAAGGCGGAACCCAGACGAACGACCTTCCTGATCGTTTCGTGATCCGTGGCATCGACGAAAAAGATCGGCTCGTCCTTGCGACCCTTTCGGAAGACCAAGATTGCGACGCGGTCTTCGGCACCATCCACGCCGCGGGGCAGCTCCACGACGAGATCGAGTCGACCATGCTCTAGGGCTTCGGAGCGAAGCCGGTCGACCTGGGGTGACTTGAACAAGGCACGGGCCGAAACGACGGCGATCGTCAGACCCGACGGACCGACGCAGTCTAGGCCGTGCTTAATTAGATCATAGGTGCGGTCGCGCGGCGGCTTCTTCGCCCGTTCATGGGCGGCCTTAAGGGAGCGGGAAATCTCGAAAGCAGTCACGTGCAGACTCATGAGCTCCTGCTCTCGGTCGCGTAGTTCGCGCTCCAAGGCCTGGTGGCGGGCTGCGAGCTCCTTGCCTTTTGCCTCTGCGATAGCGGGCGGAAGTCCGGAGCGTTCATGCTCAAACGCTTCCAGGGCCCATTTGGCCTCGTTACGAGCGTTGAGCAGCGCTTCGCAGCGGTGCTCCATCTCTCCACGCTGAACCGAGATACGCTGATCGGCTTCTTCGATCTCGCGGACGGCCTGCAACAAGGCGGCCTTCCCTTCCTCGTCGGCATCGAAATCGATCGAATGGACTACGGCGACATCGACCGGGTTGTCCTTAAAGGAACTCGCATAGCCATATTGCAACGGATCTCCCACCTGGACGTGAGCGGATTCAGCGGAGGGATGAAGTTCCATCCGCAGCCAAGAGATGACTGCCAGTTCTTGATCCGTCTCCTGTCCGAAGGCGCGGATGCGCGACTTGTCGCCGAGAAGTTTGGCAAGAAGCGTGCCGGTGCCGCAGGACATATCCAACACGCCGTTGCCGGGCTGGAGTGTGAAGAGCTTGGAGATGAGAACGGAGACTTCGGCTCCGGGACGGTGCACACGATCGTCGATGGCCCCCTTGCCGCTGTTAAGGATGACGCCCATGACCTCGGTAAGTTGTCGGGGGTCCTCAGCGATGACACGATCAGGTCGGGCCATTCGCTCGACTTCGAGAAGAAGCGCGAGCGGCAAGCGGATCTTGGACGAATCGCGCAGGGAGAACTTCAGTTCTCCTCCGAAGCCGATGGCTTCCTGATTACTGGCCACGAATTCCTCGAAAAGCCCACGCGCCTGCGCAGCCGTCTCTTCGGGAGTATCCTGTCCGGCCGTGGCACGGTTCACGAGGTAACGAACCGGTGACTGGCCAAGCCCCTTGATAATCGCCGGGAAATGGACCGTCTTCTTTCCCTTTGTCTTTGAAAGATACCAAAGGGCATCCATCGCGTAGATCTCGGCGATGAGTTTGCGTTCGGTGATTTCGAGTTTCTCGAAACGTTCGGTCAGGATTTGGGCGACGACCTGGCTGGCAGGGAATGACCCAGATGTATTTGAGTCGCTCATGCGTTGATACCGGCGATGCGGCAAAGTTCGGAGTTGTTCGTTTCGCTCTCGGCCTCGGCAAGGGCGATGCGAGATTCGCGCAGTGCACGGCCGGCTTTTGAAGCTTCGGCGATAGCCTTCTGCTGCTCCAACGGAAGAATCGGAACCGGCAGGCTCCCGATGGTCTCGAGACTGTAGAGGCTGATCGACGAACCACGGGCAGCCGCGGCCATGTGTTGCTTGGCGTATTCGGTACCCAGCAACCAGACGATGAATTCCGGGAGTGCAGGCGACCACTCCTGGATTGAGAGCACGTGGCAGAGGGGTCCCGCCAGAATGGGTGAACCCTTGGCGAGCTCGGTCGTGGTCTCATCCATTAACCCGGCGATGAATTCGCCGCGGGCCGAAACGATGACGTCTCCCTTATGAAGCAGATGACGCGCGATGAGGCTAGGTGTCAGTAATACCGGGGAGGCCGCTGCCGGGCGAATGTTGCCGGCGTTGATGCTGGCAGGAGAAAGCACGAGGGCTTGGGCTGAAGCGTCATCAGCCAGGGCATCCAGCACCTTCAAGTGAGGGAGAAGGTCCGCCGCTGATTTCAGGTCTCGAGACGGGACACCCGCGCGCAAGTTCAGCACGGATTTCAAAGGTTGGAAGCGGGTTGTCATGGCGGTGGGCTCTTTGGGCGACGACCATTAACCTGACAAAGAACCCGCGAGGTGCAAGCGAATTGCACACACGGCGAGAAAATACGACTATCCCTAGAAATGCATCTTCTCGGGTAGTCCTATTGGCGCTAGAAGTGCATGAATCACCAAATTTAGGTCAAAATGTTGGATTTGAGCCATTTTAGACCTTTGGACCGTATTTGTTGAAGACCAGACCCCCGGCGGCGAAGCAACGGCGGACAGACTTACCAATATAGTGGGCCCGGACCACCTGATCGGCCGGCTCCCCCTCGAACTCGCAGGTACCCTTGAAGTTGTCCGGGGCGAGGTCGGACCGGGTCGGGTAATGGGCCGGGTCTGAGGGCTGCCAGTGGTGGGTCCGGAAGACCTCCACGACCAGGCCTTGGTAGACCACGATGGCGAAGTCGTACTTGGAGGCGTAAGTCGGATTGAAATTCCAGACGCCGCGGGCGGCCTCGTAAAGCTCCAGCGCAGACATCCCCTTCCTGTAGGTCTGGGCGAGCTTGAGGAAGATCACCTTATGGATGACCTCGGCCTCCTCCGGCATGTAGCGCGCGGCGAGCTCCGCGAGAGTCGTGCGTCCGAACTTCTCGACTCCATGACCCGGGGCGATGTTCGTCAGGCTGGTCAGCCCGAACGCATCGATCACGGCGGACTCGACGAGGAAAGCTTCGGCCTCGTTTTCGAGGCCGTGACGTATGATATCAATTTGAGGAGTCAGACCTGCGGCCTCGATCGCCGCGATCCGCGACGCCTTATCGACGCCATCGTCCTTGGCCGAATGCTGGAGACAACGATCCCCCTTCCCTTTCCCGACGTAGAACACCTTCCCGTCGCGCGGATCGATCAGCAGATAGACGTAATAGGCCAGGCTGTCCGAGAGCGGCCCGGAGATGGATTTAGGCTGGGGGAATGAGGTCATAATAATGAGGCGCCTTTATTCGATACAGCATGAACGACACCGTGCCGCCGTACCAGTAAACAAAAGGGGCCACTGCGTGGCCTCCGGAATTTCTGGATAAGGTCCTCGCTTACTTGCGAAGGCCGTTACCGCGATCGCCGCCAGAGGAGTTTTCGGTGGTGCTCGGGTAGTTAAGCCAACTTAGCTGCCAGCTGAGCGGCGGACAGCTCCGAACCGTCGATCTGAATTTCTTCAGGACGACGAATCTTGAGGACATCTGCGTTGAGCTTCTTGGCGATGGCAAGGTCCTTGAATAATCCATCAGGGCGAGAAGCCAGCCTCTTTGCCAGGACTTCGTCGGGCAGGTGTAACGCGTACAGTTTGATTACCAGCGCAGGGCTAATATGCCTCAGGCAGGCGAGGAACCCGTCGACCTTGTCGCCGCTAAAGGTGTCGATGACGATAACCGGACGGAAACCGAGTCGGGCGAATTCCGCCACCGTGCCGGCGGCTAGTCCGAGAAGCTTGATGTGCTCGGCCTGGTCGGTCCAGTTGACGCCGACGACCATCTTGCGCAGGGCGTCGACCTCTACCTTGGCCCCGCGTGGGCAATGCTTAGCCAACGCCTTCCCGAGTTCGGTCTTACCCGCCCCCGGCGCGCCTCGGATAATAATGACGTCGGGCGGAGACTTCATTTGAACAGCAATACCTGCGGCTTATTGCAAGACATCGCCTTACACGGGAAGTTACAGGTCTTCATGATCTTGGAGACCTCGGTGGACCGCTTAGTGCAGAGGATCTCGATGATATCCTGCTCACCTATGTTTCCCAGCGGCTGCTTAGCTAATGGAATCCGGCGATGGTCAAAGCACTTAACGACGTCGCCGTTAGGGTAGATACAGATGTTCTTCCGCGCGGCGCAAGGCGTTCCATCATCCACCATCTGCTTATGCGTCACAAGGTTAGCCCAGTTCTTGGCTCCGAAATCCTGATAGAGCTGCGTATTGTGCTGGATACCATGCTCCTTGCACCAAGCGATGACCTTAGGGATTTCTTCAGCCGACTCCCGAGAGAGGACTGACTGCACGCGCAGCTGGTCGCCCAAGATCTCCTTCGCGAGCATGATTTTAGGCATCACTATATCAAAGCTCTTAGTGCCACGGAACTCGTTCCATTTCTCCCGACTGACCGAGTCGATAGAGATAACCAGGATGTGCCCCAACTCTTTGTATCTAGCCAAGAAGGCTTCATCCAACATGCGCCCGTTGGTGACCGTAACCATCGGCACATTAAGCAGCTTCGCCTCTTCGGCGATGAGCATGACGTCGCGTTTGAATAGCAACGGCTCTCCGCCAGTCAGCGTGACCTGATAAAGGTTATGGTGCAGGCGCTTAAGGCATTTGATAAAGTGCTGGATACGCAAGTGCTGCTCCTTAGGTTCCGGCCGCTCCCAGATGCCGCACTTTGGACACTTGTCGTTGCAGGCATTGGTGATCATGTAGATCAGCTCGTTGCTCTTGATGCCGTAAAAGCGACGGATCGGCGTCTTGTGCCAGCGATAGATTGCCCATTCGAGAGACTTCAGCGCCACCATCGGGACCTTCAGGAGCGGATTCTTGATACGTCTGGAGAATGGGATAATCTCGCCGAGGTAATCTTGGATTCCGTGCGTGAAGTTCGGCTGACTTTGCTTGAGGCGGTAGATGAGGCTCATCGGAGGTTTCCTTCGTAGATGGATTCAGAGGAGTCCCACATGAGGACGGTGTGGCCCTCGTAGAGCGTGGCGCTGGAGCTTTTGTATTTCTGGAATAGTTTCAGGAAGCGGCGGAAGCCTGTGAAGCTGTTCTTGTACCCGTAGTCATGGCTAAGTTTGGCCTCTGGACAAAAGCCGATTCGATACTTACTCCGCAGGCGCAGGCAAAGGTCGACATCCTCGCCCGCCGCGGTCGGGAAGCGTTCGTCGAAGGGGAATTCTTCGGCGGCAAAAGCTTTCATTCCAAAATTGAGTGACGGCATGTACCAGAGCTCCTTGCGGTCAGGCAGGAGCCACTTTCCGGCCAAGGTGCCGTTGATGTCATGGTAGCGATCGAGTAAGGTCTTACCCCAGGAATAGGTCATCCCGCCAACGGCGGCGAAGTCGCTGCCATCGAGGAATGTAGTCATCCTCTCCGCCCATTCCTTATCTAGGATACAGTCATGGTCGGTAAAGAGTAGGTGCCGATATCCCGCTGCCAAAGCCTTGGTAATCGCGACATTACGAGCGCGGGCTGGACCGCCATTCTTCTCTAAAATGACGTGATCGACATTTCTGTCCTTCAAGTCGTACTTCAAGGGACTGGCGTCATCTACCACATAGACGCGTTCGAGCTTGAGCGACTGGGCATCGATGCTGTCGAGTAAACGATGCAGGCAGGCCAGATCCCAGTCGGTCCGTATGTAGCATGGAATAATAAGGCAGTTCATTGTGTGGAAATTTTTCGGATGGAACGAATCAACATCTCTAGCCCGACCGCTAGTTTAATCTGTGGGCGCCAACCTAAGACTGCGGTCGCAAGCACCGTGTCAGGCTTACGTTGCATAGGGTCATCGAGCCGCCGAGGGGCCTGCATAATTGCAGATGGCGATCCGGCCATAGCGACTACCAGTTCGGCTAACTGGCTGAGCTTGACCTCATCGGCGCTTCCAAGATTCACGGGGCCAGGGTTGCCATCAAAAGACATGAGCGCCATAAGTCCCTCGACCATGTCATCGATGAAGCAGAAGGACCTAGTCTGCTCGCCGGCGGCGTCGAGGCGGAGAGGTCGACCGGCCAGAGCGGCAGTGATGAACTCGGTCATGACGCGTCCGTCGTCGAGGCGCATGCCTGGTCCGTAAGTGTTGAAGATCCTGGCGACCCGGACGTCAGCTCGGCCCTGAGTCTGAAATTCGTAACAGAGGGCTTCCGCCGCTCGCTTACCTTCATCGTAGCAGGCCCGAGGCCCCCAGGTGTTGACGTTTCCGAAGTAAGTTTCGGGCTGTGGCGAAACTGCTGGGTCGCCGTAGACCTCGGAGGTCGAGGCTACGAGGATGCGAGCCTTATGGCGTTCAGC
>CAIRWP010000071.1 GCA_903882335.1 uncultured Opitutia bacterium
ACCGCGACGACCAGGGTGCGGACGTGGTGGGACTTGACCAGACCGGTGGCGATCTTGGAACCGGGGACCTCAGGATCGTCCGGGTAGTAGTCGGCGAAATCGCGACCGGCGTAGTGCGTCACGACCTGCTTGCGGCCACCGACGAAGCGGATCTCGACGTTCTGGGCGGGGAGGCCCTGGATGCCGGCCCAGCCGCCGACGGCACCGAGGAAGTGCAGGCGGGTGGCGGCGACGCCGACGGGGATCTCGACGCTCTGCGGGAAGGACTGGGAGTAGGCCCGACCGGCGCCGCCCTTGAGGACGATGACGTTCTTGCCGTCCTTGGCCTTGGCCGGGTCGAGGATGATGTAAGGCACCCCGTTGGCGGTGACCTGGCCGAACTTCGTGAACGGCAGGGTGTCGCCCTTGGTCTCGCGGTTGGCGTACAGACCCCAGCGGGTGTCGGCGGTCATCGCGGCCGAGAGGTCGAGCAGCTGGAAGCTGCCGACGGTCAGGCCGTTGACGGGCACGGCCACGCTGCGGAGGTAGGTGATGATGTTGCGGAGGCCTTCGGCACCGAGGGCTTCGAAGCCTTCGGGCATGAGCGAGGTCTCGACGCGCGTGCGGGTGGCGATGTCGGCCACCTTGACCTCGATGGTCGCGCCGCCGGCCATCTTCAGCTTCAGGGCGACGGCGTTTTCGCTGCCGATGAGGGCCTGGTGCTGGGTGCCGTCCTTGAGCTTGATGTTCCAGGTGCGGTGCTCGTCATCGACCATGCGGTTGGGGTCGACGATGTGCACGAGGAGTTCGGAGGCGGGGTGCGCGCCGATGCCCTGGAGGTTGGGGCCGACATCATAACCGACGTTGCCGACCTGGTGGCAGGTCTGGCAGGCGGCGACGAAGAGTTCCTTGCCCTTGGCGGCGTCGCCGGGCTTCTCGACCTCGGCGCGGAGCTTGTTGATGATGTCGTCCTTGGCGGGGCTGGAGCCGACGTTGAGCTTGGCCAGGACCTCGGCGGCGCGCTTGGCGACGGCGGGTTCGGGGTGGCGGGTGAGCTGGGAGGTCTGGAGCGGCCCGAGCTGCATCGGGGAGACGTGCTTGGACTCGAGCTCGGTCAGGATCAGCTGGGCCCATTCGGCGCGGCTGATGAGGGCGCCGAAGAGGGACTGGCGCAGGAGACCGGTGGACTTGCCGAGGGCACCGGCGAGGAGCGGGCCGGCTTGGACGTCACCGGCGGCGACGACGGAGGCGACGATCGCGAGGCTGACGGACTCGGGCGTGGACTTGTCGGCCAGCGCGGCGACGACGGCGGTGCGGACGGACGGACGGCGGTCGCGCAGCGCGGTGAGGGTGCGGCCGGCCTGCAGGCGCACGGCCGGGGCGGCCGCGGCGTCGGCGAGGACCGGGACGAGGCGCTCACCGATCGGGAGCAGGTCATTGCCGAGGGCGGCGACCTGGTTCCACTGGACGGCGAGGCTGGCGGCGCCGGCGGCGAGCTCGAGGTCGGACGCGGCGAGCAGTGCCTTCAGGGCTTGGGTGTCGGCGACGGGGGCGGTGCGGCGTTCGGTGAACTCGCGCAGGACGACCTTGGCGACGGCGACGTTGCCGCCCTTGGCAGCGGCGGCCAGGACGCGGGCGATGCCTTCGGGCTGGTTGGCGGTCGCCACGGCGGCCGCGAGCGAGCGGGCGAACTCCACGACTTCCTTGGAGGCGACGGAGCCGGCGAGGAGGCCTTCGAGGGTCGGGACGGGGTTGGACGAGGCAGCAGCGGTGGCGGCGGCCTTGGACCACTCATCGGTGAACTGGGACTGGGCCGAGAGGAGCAGCAGGCCGGCGTCGGCGGTCAACGGGGCGGAGCCCATCGCACGGAGAGCGGCCAGGCGGACGCGGCCATCGGCGTCAGCGAGCGCGGCCTGGAAGGCGGCGGTCGGGAGCGCGAGCTTACCGGACTCGGCGACGAGAAAGGCGTTCTTGCGCAGGGCGGCTTCCGGCGCGGCGGCGACAGCGGCGAGCGTCGCGGGGGCGAGCTTGCCGAGACGCTGGAGCGCCCAGAGGGCCTGGATGCGGGCCTCGACGGCGGCGCCGGAGGTGAGCAAGGCGGACAGCGGAGCGACGGTGGCGGCCTGCGTGGCGTCGTCGCGGTCGAGGAGGACGCGGATCGCGTTGAAGCGGACGACCTTGCTGGGGTGCGTGAACGCGGCGACGAGGCCGGCGGCGTCCGCCTTGGCGAGGTCGGGGTGCGTCTGCGTCGGGGCGGCGTCATGCTGGATGCGGTAGATGCGGCCGAAGTAGTGCTCGCGGTCGGGACGGACCGAGGCGCCAGACTTGGAGTGCTGCGGGCCGCGGGTGTCGTTGTGCGCGACGACCGGGGTGTAGAAGTCGAGGATGTACATCGCGCCGTCGGGGCCGAAGGAGATGTCGATCGGGCAGAACCAGTGGTCGGCCGAGCGGAGCCATTCCTTGTTCTCGAGCATGAGTTCGCCGCGGTAGAACGCGCCGTCGAGCACGAGCTTCTCGTGGTGGACGATGTCGAGGATGGGCTCGGACATCCACACGGTGCCGTTATATTCCTTGGGCCAGGCGCCCCCTTCGTAGACGGCGGCGGCGCAACCGGCGGAGTAATGGCCGACCTGGTCGATCTGCATCAGCGGGGCGCGGTCCGGCAAGTCGGCGCGGGCGACCGGACGACCGCGGTTGACGGAGTTGAAGGCCTTGGCGGGCGTGCCCGGGGCCTTGGCGAGGATCTGCTCCGGGAGGACGACGTGCTGGATGGGGTTACCGTTGGTGGCCTTGCCGTGGTAGAGCTCCATGTCGCTCGTGACCTCGTTGCCGAAGCTGTTGCCGCCGAGCGAGGCGACCTGCTCGATGGCGGAGCCGTCGGGCTTGAAGCGGAAGGTGCCGGAGGAGAGGCGGGCCATCGCCTCGCCGGTCTTGGCGTGGGTCGCGGTGCCGCCGCCACCGTTGGAGGCGTAGATCCAGCCGTCGGGGGCGACGATGAAGTGGTTGGCGACGAAGTGGGTGTCGCCCGGGGTGAAGCCGCCGTAGAGGAGGACTTCCTGGTCGGCCTTGCCGTCGCCGTTGGTGTCGCGGAGCCAGAAGATGCCCTTCTGCGCGACGACGATGACGCCGTCTTTCCAGATGCAGAAACCGGTGATCAGCTCGAGGCCTTCGTGGAAGACCTGCTTCTGGTCGAGGTTGCCGTCGCCCTTGGAGCTGACGAGGACCGAGATCTTATCCTGGGCGGGGCGGTCATAGAGACCGGGCACCAGCACGCCGCCTTCCTTCCACGGCTCGGCGTTCAGGGTGCGGCGACCGTTGGGGTACTCGGGGGTTTCCGCGACCCAGAGGCGGCCACGCTCGTCCCACTGGACGGCGATGGGCTTGTTGACGAGGGGTTCGGCGACGATCGAGGCGGCCTTGAAGCCGGGCTGCAGGCGGAACTGCGCGACGGCGTCGGCGGGCCGGCGCGGGCCGCCCACGGGGTAACGGAGATCGGCCAGGTCGGCCGGGGTGCAGAGCTCGTCGAAGTCGGCGCGCTTGGCGACCCAAGCGACGCCGCGCTTGAGGAAGGTGTGGATGCTGGCGTGACGCAGGGTGGCCGCGTCGCCCTGGAGCAGGACGACGGCGCGGTGGGTCGGGGCCTCGAGCACCCAGGACTGCGGCTGGATGTCGTAGACGGAGGCGCGACCGGCCTCGGCCTTGCGGCGGGCGTTGGTGACCTTGGAGGTGAAGGAGGCGGAAAGGACGTAGTTCTTCTCGTTCAGGGCGAGATCGAAGACCGTGTCATCCTCGACGTCGAAGGTCGACATGCCCTTGACGAGCGGGTGCGCGTCGGAGCGGATGTTGAGCATGGTTGTCACGCGGAACTTCTGGCTCTCGGGCGTCCAACCGCCGCCGAGGTTGTCGCGGCTCCAGTCGGTGGCGCCACCGGCGATCGCGCCGTGCACGACGACGAGACCGTGACCGGACTTGGCGAAGTCGGCCAGGGCCTTTTGGGCGGCGGCGTCATAGGCGGCGAACTTGGATTGGTAAAGGAGGGCGACGTCCGCCGCGGCGAGGTCGGCCGCGAGCGGGGTCGTGGCGCGCTTCACCTGCGCCCCACCCTGACCGAGGCTGGCGGCGAGATCGGCGCCGATGGCGTCCTGGTCGCTGACGACCAAGACCCGGAGCGGAGCGGCGGAAAGGGACGCGACGGCGAGGACCAGGGCCAGACGCAGGAGGTGGCTGAAGCGGGGTAGCATGCCGTCATCAAAGGCCCCTTCCCCGCCCCTACAAGATTTAGCGATACATTCGTCCGCACCCCCCTACTTCCAAACGCACATCGGGGGCTAGTCCGTACCCCCGGAGCCGACCCGGAAGTGCGAGGGCGCAAACCCCGTACTTTTCTTAAAAGCCGACGAGAAACTGTTGCCATTGGCGAAGCCGACCTGCTGGGCGATGGCCGCGAGTTTGACGTCCGTCTCGCTGATCAGGCGGACCGCCTGCTGGATGCGCAGGTGGGTCAGGTGATTCATGGGGGTCCGGCCGATTTCCTTGAGGCAGAGCCGCCGGAGGTGCTCAAAACTAAGCCCGGATTCGCGGGCGAGGGCCTGGCTGTCCCAGGGGTGGCCCAGCCGGGACTGGACCTTGTCCCAGAGGCCCTCGATGCGGGCGTCGCCGCGGAAACCGCCCGCGAAGCCGCGGACATAGTCGTAGATGAGCTCCACCCACTGGTGCTGCCGGCGCGACAGGCCGTCGGCCTTCTGCTCGGCAATCAGGCCACGGATGGCGGCGAGCAGGGGCTCCCCGGCGAAATCGGCGAGCACGGGGGAATTGGCCCGGAAGATGGTCCGCGAACGGACGCCGGGCGCGAAACGCACCCAACAGAAATCCCAGCGACGGCCCCGGCCGATGCGGAAAGAATTGCGTAGCCCCGCCGGCTGCAGGCAGGCCTGACCGGCCGCCAGGGTGCGCCAACGACCGTCGACCAGCACCTGGCCCTGACCGCCGAAGCAGGCCATGAAGAAGGCGCCGCTCTGGTGGGTGCGCACGACCTCGTAGGGGGCGACCATCTCGCCGACGCCCACGTGGTCGATCTCGAAGAGGTCCAGCTCACGGCACCGACCCGCCCCCTGGACCCACGCCCGGTCGTCCTGGTAGGCCGCCGAGACCACGACGGTCCGGCGCGACCGCGGGTTCTCGATGTCCGTTTCGGAATGACGGAGTTGCGTCTGGTTGTAATGATTTGGTTCGCTCTTGCGGGCCACGCGACTTGCCTAGGCCCTGTCGCCCTTGGGCGCAACCCTCACCTCACCCAATCTTCCCTCAACACACCATGCCCAACCCCTGGACCGGAAAAGGAAACCCTTACACCCGCACCGAAGTCATCGAGCGCCTGCGCGACACGATGTCCAAGGGGAAGGCCATCATCGCGGCCGGCGCCGGCACGGGCATCAGCGCCAAGTTCATCGAGCGCGGCGGCGCCGACCTGGTCATCGTCTACAACTCCGGCCGCTTCCGCATGGCCGGCCACGGCTCGACCGCCGGCATGATGGCCTACGGGGACGCCAACGCCGTCGCCATGGAGATCGGCGAGTACGAGGTGCTGCCGGTCGTCGAGGAGATCCCGGTGATCTGCGGCGTCCACGCCACCGACCCCCGCCGCCGCATGTGGCACTGGCTCGGCAAGGTGAAGGACATGGGCTTCTCCGGCATCAACAACTTCCCGACGCACACCATCATCGACGGCAAGTTCCGCCAGATCCTCGAGGAGACCGGCATGAGCGTGAAGAAGGAGTTCGAGACCGTCGCCCTCGCCCGCAAGATGGAGATGTTCACCATCGTCTACGTCGGCTCCCCCGAGGAGTCCAAGGCGATGGCCGAAGCCGGCGCGGACGTCATCATCGCCCACGTGGGCACCACCGTCGGCGGCTCCATCGGCGTGACCAACGCGACCATGAGCCTCCCCGAGGCCGCCAAGATTACCCAGGGCATCATCGACGCCGCCAAGTCCGTCCGCCAGGACCTCATCTTCCTTTCGCACGGCGGCCCGATCAACACGCCGGAGGACGCCGCCTTCATCAACGAGCACACCGACACCGACGGTTTCGTCGGCGCCTCCAGCCTCGAGCGCATGGCCGTCGAGCACTCGCTCACCGACCTGACCAAGCGCTTCAAGCAGATCCCGGTGAAGCGGAAGCACTTCTGAGGACTTCCGACCATGGCGACGATCGCGGTACTCGGGACGCTTGATTCCAAGGGCGAGGAGCATGCCTTCGTCGCCGGTCTGATCGCCGCCCGCGGGCACCGACCCCTCCTGATCGACGTCGGCACCGGCGGTCCGGCGACGGTCGTCCCCGACGTCACCCGCGAGCAGGTCGCCGCCGCCGCCGGCATCGACCTAGCCACCCTCATGGCCCGGCAGGACCGCGGCGAATGCGTCGTCGCCATGACCAAGGCCGCGCCGGTGATGCTCGCCCAGCTGGCCGCGGCCGGCCGCATCCAGGGCGTCGTCTCGCTCGGCGGCGGCGGCGGCACGGCCATCGCCACGGCCGCGATGCGCGCCCTCCCCGTGGGCTTCCCCAAGCTCATGGTCTCGACGCTCGCCGCCGGGAACGTAGCCCCCTACCTCGGCACCAAGGACATCACGATGATGCCCAGCATCGCCGACGTCGCCGGGCTCAACCGCCTCTCGCGCGTCATCTTCACCCGCGCCGCCGGCGCGATCTGCGGCATGGTCGAGAGCGAGCCCAAGGTCGAAGCCGGCCGCCCGCTGGTCGTGGCCAGCCAGTTCGGCAACACCACCGCGTGCGTCACCGAGGCCAAGAAGGTCCTCGAGGCCGCGGGCTACGAGGTGCTGGTCTTCGCGGCGACGGGCACCGGCGGACGGATCATGGAATCCGTCATCGAGAGCGGCATCGTCGCCGGCGTGCTCGACGTCACCACGACGGAGTGGGCCGACGAACTCGTCGGCGGCGTCCTGAACGCCGGCCCCGATCGTATGGACGCCGCGGCCAAGGCCAACGTGCCGGTCGTCGTAGCTCCCGGCTGCCTCGACATGGTCAACTTCGGCGAGCAGGCCTCCATCCCCGCCCAGTTCGCCGGTCGCACCTTCTACGTGCATAACCCGCAGGTGACGCTCATGCGTACCGACGCCGCGGAATCAGCCGAACTCGGACGGATCGTCGCGCGCAAGTCCAACGCCTACCGGGCCGGCGCGGCCATCCTGATCCCGACGAAGGCGATCAGCGTGATCAGCGCCCCGGGTAAGGCCTTCCATGACGCCGCGGCCGACCAGGCCCTGTTCGCCGCCCTCAAGCAGCACGCCCAGGTCCCCGTGCTGGAGTTCGCGCTGGAGATCAACGACCCGGCCTTCGCCCAGGCGTGCGCCCGGAAGCTGATCGAACTGATGCAGGCGAAGAAGTGAGCCCGTGAGGCAGGCTTGCCCTGCCCTCGATGCGAGGTTCACTGGCAGGATGCGGTTCCTCGTCCTGCTCCTCCCTCTCGCCGTCGGCGTCGCCGGCTTGCGGGCGAAGGAGTTGTTCGTGGCCCCGGAGGGGACCGACGACGCGCCGGGCACCCTCGCCAAGCCCCTGGCCGGCCTAATGAAGGCGCAGGCTCTGGCGGAGCCGGGCGACACGGTCTGGATCCGCGGCGGGGTCTACAAGCTGAAGCCGGACCGGATCGCGCGCGAACACCGGGTCTGGACGTACATCCATGAATTCCGGAAGAGCGGCAAGCCGGGCCAACCGATCCGTTACTGGGCCTATCAGGCGGAGAAACC
>CAIRWP010000072.1 GCA_903882335.1 uncultured Opitutia bacterium
ATCGCCAATTCGGTCTTGCCCGACCGTCCGGGGACGGCCATCTAGATAGCCCCGGTGCCGGTCGCGTAGCTCAGTTGGTTAGAGCGCAGCATTCACATTGCTGAAGTCACAGGTTCAAGTCCTGTCGCGACCACCACCGGGGGTCTTGCCCCGGTCCACCGTCGGCGTTATAACTTTATAGTATTATAATACTTGGTGACAGTCGCGAGTTAGTTGTTCACAGTAAACTGTCGTACAATTACGAAAGGCTCCAGGCGAACCCCCGCCCAACACCTTTTCAACATGTCCGAAGCCGCGTCATCCAAATCCTCCGAACCCTGCAAGGATACCCTCCGCACCGTCCTGGAGGTCTGCCGGAAGAAAGGGAACTGCACGATGGAACTGCGGGCCGCGGTATGGCACCGTCACGGCGGCGAGAAGATGGATATCACCCCGGCCAATTTCCACTTCGCCTTGGCGGATTGGCTGGGTAACGCCGGCTTCGTGAAGCCGGATCAGGTCGAGGCGGTCGCCGCCTCCCTCTACTGCCTCGGGGTGACGAATTCGAACAACCTCTTCCAGAAGATCCAGCAGGGCAAGATGGAGGCCCTGGGCATCAGCCGCCAAGGCCGCCGCAACAGCAAGGGACGGCGGAAGGGCTGACCGCGCGGCACCTCCCCGTTGACAAGTCCCCGGGCCTGCAGAAACTCGGGGGGATGAGTCGGCACCAGGAGAAGCGTGAAAAGGACAAGGCCCGGGCCCGGTCCTTCATCCAGCGTCGATTGGAGGACCTGCGTCGTCGGCTCGGCCTGAAGGCGGATGCCGCCCCCCTACCCGGCGAGGCCGCCTACGAGGACACCGAGATCGGCCGCGCCCCCGGGCAGCTGCCGGCGGCTTCCCCCTTCGAATCCAACGTCCCGACCAAGTTCCGGGTCCATTGCTACGACGAAACCGGCTGCAAGGTCGACGAATTCGCGGAGCTCGACGGTGTCGGCAAGTACGTCGGCCGGCCCGGCATGATCTGGGTCCAGGTCCTCGGCATCACCGACCCCCAGATCGTCCACATCGTCGGGGCCTTCTTCGACATCCCGATGCTCGCCCAGGAGGACGTCCTGACGAATACCTCCCGCCCGAAGTTCGAGGAGCATGGCGACAAGATCCTAGCCATCGCCCGCGCGGTGCGCATCGGCGTGGAGGAGGACACCCCGCGCGGCCAGCAAATCTCCATCGTCGCGGCCCAGAACTGGGTCATCTCCTTCCACGAGAACGACGAGCCGGTCTTCACGGCGATCGAGAAGCGCCTGGCCGAGAACAAGGGTAACATCCGGCGCTGGGGCTCCGGCTACCTCGTCTACTCGCTCCTCGACACCTTGGTCGACCGCCTGCTGGTCCAGACCGAGGAAATCGAGGACGCAATCACCGAACTCGAGGACTCCATCCTCAAGGGGACGGACGATTGGGACCTCAACGAAGTCTACCGCCTGAAGCGCATCGTGGTGCGCCTCAGCCGACTGGCCCAGCCGCTCAAGGACATGGTCAGCGTGCTGGAGCATTACGAGCACGGGCTCCTGCCCACTTCCCTCGACATCTTCCTGCGCGACCTCTACGACCACGCGATCCGCGCGGCGGACCGCATCGAGCACGCCCGCATGATCCTGCAGGACCTGCAGGAATACCACCACACCCAGCAGGAGCGGAAGACCAGCGAGGTCATCCGCGTGCTGACGGTCATGTCGTCGGTCTTCATCCCGTTGACCTTCCTCGTGGGACTCTGGGGTATGAACTTCCAATTCATGCCGGAGATCCACACCGAGTGGGGCGAGAAGTACGGCTATTTCATCGCCCTCGG
>CAIRWP010000073.1 GCA_903882335.1 uncultured Opitutia bacterium
CGTCGCCGAGCGCGCCGCGGACGCCAAGGCCGGGCGCCCCTTCTTCGCCTACGTGCCCCTGCCCGCCCCGCACACCCCGATCGTCCCGACGAAGGAATGGCAGGGCAAGAGCGGGCTCAACGCCTACGCTGATTTCGTGCGCCAGGTCGACGCCGAGGTCGGCCGCATGCTCGCCGCGCTGGAACGCGAAGGGCTCGCGCGCGACACGCTGGTGATCTTCACCGCCGACAACGGCTGCTCGCCGGCGGCCGCGATCGACGAGCTCATCGCCAAGGGCCACCAACCGAGCGGCCCGCTGCGCGGGCACAAGGCCGACCTCTTCGAGGGCGGGCACCGCGTGCCGTTCATCGTGCGCTGGCCCGCGGGAGTGAAGCCGGGCGTGAGCGATCAGCTGGTCAGCCAGGTCGATTTCCTGGCCACGTTCGCCGCGCTGACGGAGGCGACCTTGCCGCCGAACGCGGCCGAGGACAGCGTGAGTTTCCTGCCGGTGCTGCGCGACGGCGCCGCGCCCGGCCCGCGCACCCACCTGGTGAGCCAATCGATCAACGGGAGCTTCGCCTACCGCGAAGGCAGCTGGAAACTCGCGCTGTGCCGCGGCTCCGGCGGGTGGAGCGCGCCCAAGCCCGGCAGCGCCGAAGAGGCGAAACTGCCCGAGTTCCAGCTCTACGACCTCGCCCAAGACCTCGGGGAAACGCGCAACCTGATCGCGACCGAGCCGGAACGCGCGACCAAGATGCGGGCCGCGCTCGAGGCCCTCGTCGCGCGCGGACGCAGCACCCCGGGACCGGACCAGGCGAACGATGCCGCGATCCAGCTCGTCAAGAAGGTCAACACTCCCGGCGCCAAGGCCAAGGCGAAGGGCAAGTCGGGCGCCACCGACAAATAAGCCGGCGTCTCACCGCGCGGGCAAGGCCGGCGGGACGAACTCCCGGCCCTTCCAACGCGCGACCTGCCGGAGGTGCCGGTACGGGTCGGGCCAATCGGCCGAAGGCTCCACGACGGTGCCTTCCGGCCACTCGTTGAAACTCGTCAGCAAGAGCACATCGGCGCCCGCGGCCAAAGCCGCCGCATGGTACCCTTCCAAGGTCTCCCCGTCCCGGAACGGGATCGCGAAGCCCTCCTTCGGCTGGATGACCCGGTTATCCAAAGCCGGGTGCATCGGCAACAACAGCTCGCGGCCGGAAGTGCGGACGTCGCGGGCGTAGCGTGCGAAGAACGGGACGAGCTCCGCGCGCTCCCCGATGCGGCGGACGCTGAAGGTGCCATAGAAACCGAAGCCATCGATACCCTCGGTGGCGCGCCACTCCGCGGGCACGCCATACGTCCCGGCCTCATGGCGGATCTTGTCCATCGCCCACCAGACCGGGCCGACCTTCGACTCCACCCCGCGACGCAGCTCCGCGAACGTCGCAGGCGTGAGCTTGGGGTCGAATGGGACCTGATAGAGGTAGACGACGGGGCGACCGGCCCGACGGAGGTAGGCGGGATCACCCTGACAGCGGGTGAGCACGCCGGCGAGACGCTCGACCAGTGGTCCGATTTCGCCGTGGAATTGGGCGAGCTCGCAGTTCAGGGCGACCTTCACGCGCGTCGCGCGCGCGGCAGGCAGGATGACCCGCTCGAAGGCCTCACCGCTGATGTTGGCCCCGCCCCACCAAGAGACGAGGAAGGCGTCGATGCCGGCGGCCTCGGCGAGCCGGCAATGCCAGGCGACGATGGCGGGGTCCGTGCTGTCGTAAGGGCCCACCAGCGGACGGAACGGCAACCGCAGTTTGGCGCCCGTCGCGGGTTCGCCGCGGTCCGCCCACAACTCCCAGCGCTGCCGCGGCCCTTGCGGCACGCCGTACCAAGCGTAGTAAAAAGCCCAGACCGGCGGGTGCGCGACGACGGGCGCCGCGGGCAGCTCCCGCGCGACGGCCAAGGCGATCAGTGCCGAGACCGTGGACTCGGCGCCGCAGTTGACGTTGAGGACACGGTGCCCAAGGGCGTCATGACAGGCACCGGTCCCCACCTCATACAGGGCTAGCCCGCCCGGATTGCTTCCCAGGAACCAGGCGACCGCCGCCTCCGCCCGCCGCAGCCACCGCGGGTCGCGCGTGGCCCGCCAGGCGGCGGCGTAAGCCTCGACCAACCCGGAGGCATCGATCGGTTGCTGGTCGGACACGGCCGGCTCGCGACCGCGCTCCCACCAACCGGAGTTACCAATCACGCGCAGCGGACCGGTGGCGTCGGGGAAGTTCGCCTGTTCCAGGAAACGCAACGCGCGCAGGCCCGTCTCGCGCAGGCTCGGGTCGTCCAGCGCCTCCGCCGCTAGCAACAGCGCCAGCGGCAGGCGCCCGCTGTCATAGGTCACCCGGTCGCCCGGCCAGACCCAATCCGACCCCGCCGGCAAGCGGGCGGCGAGACGGTTGGCCGCGGTACGCAAGCGCTCCCGCGGCCCGCTCTCGCCAGGAAAGGCCCGGACATAGGCATGGAGACCTTGCAGCGCATAGCTCGACTCCATGGGGCCGGCGAGCTCGGGCCGGAAGGCGGATAAGGCGTCGCGAAATAACGCGGCGGCCTGCCGCCGCATGGGTTCATCGACGCCCTGGGCCGACGCATGGCCCAAGCCCCAGAGCAGGCGGCCGAGTTGGTCGCCGGAGGCGAGGCGTTCCATCGGCCCGTCCCAACCTTGAAAACCGAAATGAAAACGACCGTCGGGGTCACGCAGGCCGACAATCGCCCGAAGGTAGGCGCGAGCGAGCTCCGCGGCGCGGGGGTCCGGCTCGGCGGCATGGGCCCGCAGCACCGCGACCAAGGCGCGCGCCGTGTCCTCGATGCAGAAGCGCTCACGCAACGGCACCCTACCCCGGGCGAACTCGCTGACCCCGCGCACGTCGGAGAGGGCCGCGAGGTGAACGAGGTTCGGGGCGGGCGTGAGCTCCGCCGCCGAGGCCCACGCGACGGCCAGCGCCGACAGCATGCTGAGGATACGGAAAGTCACTTCGCCCGGCGGAGCTCGTCGACCTTGGCCTGCAGCTTCGCGACCTGCTCGTCGGCGTCGCCCAACGGCGTCGGCGCGACGACCCTCTCACGGGAGTAACCGATGTAAGCCATCCACTTGGAGGCGCGAAGCTTGCGGAGCTGATCCACGGCTTTGAAGAGCGGGTCGGCCATCGCCTCCTTGGCGGTGATATCGAGAGTCGTAACGCCGGCGCCCGCGAGGATCGTGCGCGCCATCAGCAGGTGGCCATCATCGCCCGGATGGACCCGGTCGCGGGAGAAGACCTCGGTCCGGGC
>CAIRWP010000074.1 GCA_903882335.1 uncultured Opitutia bacterium
GCAGCAACGCCGCGATCTCCGTCGGGTGGTGCGCGTAGTCGGCGAGTACGCGCAGCCCTTTGGCCTCGAAGAGGACGTCCTGGCGACGGCGGATGCCGCGCCAGCGGGCCATCGGTTCGGCGGCCAATCCGCCGGTCACCAAGTGCGCGACCGCAAGGGCCATCGCGGCGTTGGCGCGGTTGAAGGTCCCCGCGACCGGCAAGGTCACCTGCCCCGCCGGGAACCGGCCCCCCAGGTCAAGCACGGAGGTCGCATGGTCGCCGGCGACAGGCCGGGCGCGGTAGTCGCCGTCGGGCCCGACGCGCAACACCGGCACCTGGAGGCCGGCGGTGAGGCGCTCGAGCCGATCGTTACCGGCCGGAATGATGACCGCGGTGCGGGTCCGCTCGAAGAGCGCGCGAAAGACGCCCTCGAGGTCCGCCTCGTCGCGGTAATAATCAGGATGGTCCCAGTCGAGGTTGACCGCGACCGTGACGTCGGGCGAGAAGGCGCCGATGGTGCCGTCGCTCTCGTCGACTTCGGCGACGACCCAGGGAGAGGTGGCGGAGGCGCGGGCCGGGGGGAAGGTCGGGTCGCGGAAGAGCCCGCCGAGCACGTAGCCGAAGTCCGCCCCGGCCGAGGCGAGCGCGGCGACGATCATGCCGCAGGTGGTGGTCTTGCCATGGCTGCCGCAGACGGCGACGAACCGGCGCTCGGCGACGCGCTCGGCGAGGAGCTCGCCGCGGCGCAGCTGGCGGACGCCCTTGGCGGCGGCGAGGTCGAGGGCGGGGTGCCCGGGCTTGACCGCGCTGGAGCGACCGACGACGAGCGGGGCGCGCCCGGCCGCCCAGGGATCGCGCAGGAGCGGGATCTCGGCGTTCGCGAGCTGCAGTTCCATCGGACTGCCGGTGGCGTCATCCCAGCCGGAGACCTCGCAGCCCTCCCCTTTCAGGTAGATGGCGAGCGGGCCGACGCCCATGCCGCAGGCGCCGAGCATCCAGGCGGAGGTGGCAGCCGCCGCGCTCATGCCGGGGCGACCCTCCCTCCGCGGGCTTGGGCCCAGGCGACGGTGTCGCGGGCCAGCTCCTCCCAATGGTTGGCCGCGTCGGCGAGCGCCAGCGCATCACGCATCGCCGCGAGCGCGGCGTTGTCGGTGATGCGCCCGAAGGCGACCTCTCCCAGGCGCCCGAGTTCGCGCTCGGGCAGGAGGGTCGCGGCGCCGCTGTCGGCGGCCTGCAGCGCGTTCGCGGTCTGGTGGTCGTCGGCGGCGTGCGGGAGCGGGACCAGGATGGCCGGCGTCCGACAAGTCGCGAGTTCCGCCAACGTGCCAGCACCGGCACGCGTGACCGCAAGGTCGGCTGCAGAATAGGCCGCCGCCATCTGGTGGCAGAACGGCAGGAAATGGACGACGGAACCGGCTCGCTCCAACCGCTCGTCGCGGCCGCCGGGCCCCGTGAGGCAGAGCCCATGGATCCGGCGGGCGGCGAGTTCGTCGAGTTGACCTTCGACCCAGCGGTTCAGCGGCGCGGCGCCCTGGCTGCCGCCGGTGATCAGGAGCAGGCGCCCCGTGGCCGGGAAGCCCAGCGTGCGGCGGGCGAGCTCCTTGGCGAGCGGGCGCATCTCCGCCCGCACCGGGTAACCGGAATCATGCTGGCGACCGGCCGCCACGCCGGGGATCCGGACGCCGGTCGGGAGGTGGACGGAGCGGGCGAAGCGCGCGATCAGGCGCACGGCCTTACCCGGACGGCGGTTCGCCTCGTGCGCCAGCACGGGGACGCCGGCGAGGCGGGCGGCGAGCGCGGGCCCGACGCTCATGAACCCGCCGAAGCACACGAGGGCGTCGGGCTTGAA
>CAIRWP010000075.1 GCA_903882335.1 uncultured Opitutia bacterium
ATTTCGGGTTTATCTCCCATTACCGCCCCAAAGGCACCTGTCCGTCGCCCATGAGGTACTTCAGGAGGTCTTTTTGCTGCTCCGGCGACAAGGCCTGGAGGAGTCCTTCGGGCATGAGCGAGATCGGCAGGGTCTCGCGCTTCGCGATCTCCGCGCGCTCGATGACTTGTTCCTGGCCGATCATGCGCAGCGTGAGCGTGCGTTCGTTCTGCGCACCGACGACACCGCTGAGGACGCGACCATCTTTCAGCGTGAGGGTGTTCAGGAAATAGGCCGCGTCCACGACCGCGCTCGGGTCGACGATATTCTCGACGAGGTAATTGAGATCGCGACGTCCGCTGCCGGTGAGATCAGGCCCGAGCGCCCCACCCTCGCCGAAAAGTTTATGACATTGCCCGCACACGCCGGCGAAGAGCGCGCGCCCGCGCCCGGCGTCGCCCGACGCGATTTCCGCGGCGGTGTGGCGCGCCTTGAGTTCCGCCATGAGCTTCTGTTTGTCCGCCGACGTCTCGCGAGCCTCGCCCCAGACCTTGGCCAGCAGCGCATTGAGTTTCGCGTCATTGAACGCTCGCACCTGCCTCGCCGCCGCCGGCCCGAGGTCGGCCTTCGGGATCTTACCGGCTTCGATTGCCTGGAGGAGCTCCGTCGTGAACCGCGGCCGGGAGACGAGCGCCATGATCGCCTGCGGGCGTTCGTGCGGGTAGAGCTGCGGGTAGCGTTCGAGGATCTTCTTCGCGATGCCGTCCTGATCGAACTGCGTCAGGCCTTGGATCGCCTCGAGATTCGCGCCGCGGACATGAAGGAGTTTCTCGCAGACCGACTTGAGCTGGGCGTCCTTGGCCTCGATGAGCGCGAGCAAGGCCACCCGGCGCTGGTCCACGAGTGCGTGATCATCGAGGGCGATGCGGCGAACCTCATCGAGGGCGAGACCGTCCCCGAAGAGCACGTTCAACGCGCGGACCTGATCCTGCGCGGCCACCGCATCCTTCGGGAGCGTCGCGACGAACTTATCCCAGGCGGCCGGCTTGGGCGCCTTGCGCCAACCCTTGAGGCCGGTCGCCAGTCCGGCGATGATGTCCGCCTGCCCATCCGGCATCTCGGCGGCCTCCGCCAGCAGGTCGTTCAACGGACCCGGCTGCTTATCCGAGGCCTCGGCGAGGCGCCGCGCGATGAGCCGGGTCACCTGCGGAACGCGGCAGACATGGGCGCAGTTCGCCAGCTCGGTCAAAGGCAGTTCGCGGATACCCGTCCAGACGAGCAATGCCAGGTTATGGTCGGTCGTGTCCTGTTCGTAACGCAGCAGGTGCTGGGCGACGAGCGTGCGCATGGTCGGGGTGAGGTGCGGAAGGGACTCCGCCAAGGCGAGGCGGACACGCTGACCGTGCGGGGCCGAAGCCAGCTGGAGCAACGCGCTCTCCTGCTCGTCGCCGGCCGGGATGAAACCGGTGTGGTTCGCATACTTGGCCAAGGAGTTGTTCCGGCGCACCAGCGGCTCGGTGAGTTCGCGTTCGATCAGGCGAGCCTGGACGTCAGGGCGCTTCTCCGCGACGATGGCGGCCGGCGAGTAATGGGCGCGGTGAGCCGCGGCGAAGGGCTCCGTCCCCGACCTGGTCGCGGACATCGCCCGCAGCGTCGAGTGAGCGTTGAGCGCGAGCACCGGGTCGGCCTCGGCGGCGAGTTTCTCCCAGGCGGGCAAAGCCGACGAGAGGTCGGCGCCCTGCCAGGCACGTTCGCGGAGTTCCCAGCGCGCCATGCGGACGAGCCATTCGTTCGGGCTGCGTTGCAGGTCGACCAACTGGGCGGGCGTGGCCTGGGTCAGATCGACGTCCGGCTGCTTGGGCGTGCCGTACGCGACCTTGAAGATGCGGCCGCTGGTACGATGGATGCCGTCTTGGTCATGGCACTCGCCGATATCGCTCCAGTCGAGGATCGTGACCGCGCCGTCCGGTCCCTGGCTCAGCTCGATCCCGCGGAACCAGAGGTCATCCGACTTCAGGATATCGGGCTGGTGCTTCATCACCAGCGCGCTACCGACCCGCTCGAGGGACTCCACGTTGACGCGACGGCCATGGAGATTGAGCGTCATCAGCTGATCACGGTACCGGGCCGGCCAGTTCTCGCCCTGGTAGATCATCATCCCCACGTGCGCATGACCGCCACCGAAGCTATCGGCCCCGCCGCGACCGCCGTCCGCATCGTTCCACTTCTTGCCGGTGTCCCAGTGGTAGTGGTCCGCCTGCTGGTCGATGAGCTCGTAGACGAACGGGTACGGATCCTCGCCGTGCATGCGCTTGAAGTGCGCACCGTGGATACCCTGCCAGCCATGCCCGATGACCGTGTTGATGAAGAGTAGCTCGTGGTCCTTCGTCCAGTCGGAGCCCCACGGGTTGGTGGTGCCATGGCAATACGGCTCGAAAACCTTGGTCACCGGATGATAACGCCAGAGCCCGCCGGCGGTGGGCTGACGCTTCTCCTTCGGGACGCCCGGCACGTCGATCCACGAGGTGCTCGAGATGCCCACGCGGCCGTAGAGCCAACCATCCGGGCCCCACTTTAACCCGTTGGCGAAGGTATGTCGGCTGGCGGCCGTCGTGCTGAAACCATCGAGTACCACCTGAGGCGGGCCCGCGGGCTTGTCGCCGTCCATCGGGATGAAGAGCAGGTGCGGCGGGCACATCGCCCACACCCCGCCGAACCCACGCTCGATGCTCGTGAGCATCTGCACGTCGTCGGTGAAGACCGTACGCCGATCGAACTTCCCGTCGTGGTCCGCGTCCTCGAAAATCACGATACGGTCCTTGAGTTTCAGGTCGAACCGCTCCTTGCCATCGGAATAAGTATAATTCTCTGCTACCCAGAGCCGGCCGCGCTCATCCCAGCACAGCGCGATCGGTTGGCGGACATCGGGATCGCCGGCAAAGAGCGTGGCCTGGAAACCCTCCGGCAGGCGGAGCTTGGTCAGGGCGTCGGCCGATGTGAGCAGCGGGATCGTCTCCGGCTGGTTGTTGCGCGGCTCGGGGAACGACGACGCCCCCAAGTTCAGGACAGCGAGCAAAGTAACGAGGCGGACATCCATCGGGGCGGGGCGTAGCGACCACGATGGGTACGGCTGGTTCCGAGTCCACCCCGCAGGCGGGCCGGGTTCAGAATCCGCGCAAGATCTGCGAATAGACGTCGGTCGAGGCGACCTCGGCCGGCAGGGATGCGTCGCGGGCGGCGATGCAGACCGGCCAATCCTGCGAGTCCGCCGGGACGCGGCCGTGCGAGCCCTTCACGAGGGACGCGTCGAGCGAGATCACTTCCATGAGCGCCTTGAAGCCGAGTTTCTTCTTCAGGAGGAACCAGGCGATCTTGAGCATCGGGAAGCGGATCTGCGGGTCGATGAAGAGCTCGACCGGGTCGTAGCCAGGCTTGCGGTGGATATCGATGGTGCGGGCGTAGTCCGGAGCGCCGTGCCCCCCCTCCCACCAGTCGTAGGAGAACCAGCTATGGTCGTCGGACACCACGACGAAGTCGCCGCTACGCGGATGCGCGATCCCGGCCGCGGCCTGCGCCTCGGCGTCGAGCACCTGGGCGACCCCCGGCGTGGCGAGGAGGACCTTGCGGACGTCCTCACGGATCGCGGGGTCGAGGACGACGACGTGCGCGACCTGGTGGTCGACGACGGCGAAGGCCCGCGAGTTGAAGACGTCGAGGATCTCGGTGCCGTCCTCCTGCTTGAGCACGACCCAACCCTGCTGACGCAGGACCTGGGTCAGCGGCACCGCGCGATCGACCGCGGTGATCGCGTATTCCGAGACGATGACCACGTCCACGCCGCGGGCTTCGAGGAAATCGGCCAGGTCGCCGACGAGCGTATCGGCCGCGCGGCGCGCGGCGTCGCTGCGCGGGTCGGTCGGCCCGAAGCGCGGCAGGTCGTAATCGAGGTGCGGTAGGTAGACCAGGCTGAGGTCGGGCTTTTCGTGCTCCTCGACCCAGCGGGCGCTATCGGCGATCCAATGCGTCGAGGGC
>CAIRWP010000076.1 GCA_903882335.1 uncultured Opitutia bacterium
CCGGTGCCGTAGCCCGCGGCGTAGACGGTGTTGTCCAGCGCCCACACCGGCGTGTTGGCCATGTGTTCGGGCTGTCCGCCCGCCGTCCCGAAGTCGGAGGCCACCACGGTGCGGCTGTCGGCCCGGCCGGTGCCCTGGGTGTCGCGGCAGAGGATGAGCTCGGGCGGGACCGCAATCAGCGCTCCGCCGTTCACGGCGAGCACCGAGCGCGGCATCACCACCCGGTCGACGAAGGGGGTCGCCCGGTCCATCCGCCCGTCCCCGTCGGTGTCGGTCAACAACGAGACCCGCCCAGACGGCTCCTTCTCGGTCGAGCCCGTGAGGTCGCGCATGTAGCCGCGCATCTCGACCACGAACATCCGGCCTTGGTCGTCGAAGCTGATCGCCACCGGCGTCTCGATCATCGGCTCGCTGGCCACCAGCTCGATGCGGAAACCCTTCTCCAACCGGAACGTCGCCAGCTCCTCCGCCGGGGACAGCGGCTTGGGCGGCGGGAGGTTGAACTTGATCTCCACCTGGTCCGGCCCCGCGTTGCCTTTGTTCAAGGCGAAGGCGGCGGCGCCGAGCAGCAGCGCCAAGGGTAGGGCCAGGGCTTTCATGGGGGTCTTAAGAGGTTTAAGACAGCCCGAAACCCGCTCGGTTGCGAGGGGAAATCGCCTACGCCGGACTACTTGGCGGCGGGGTCGGGCCAGGTATCCGTGCGGAAGCTCGTCGCGGGCAGACCGGCGCCGTTCACGAGGTTGCCGTCAGGGTTCTCCGCCCAGGCGTAGCGGGCCGCCACGGGCGCGGGCACCGCGGCGGAGCGGACGACCACCGACGTGCCGTCGAGGCGGGCTTCGGCGGGCTTCCAGAGCTTGTCGGCGCCGGCGAGGAGGAAGCCGCGGGCGGCGGTACCGTCGCGGGTCTTGAGACCCTCGCCGTGGCGGAAGGAGACGCGGACGGCGTCGCCCTCGACCTGATGTCCGGCCGGGAGCGGGCCGCTGATGGCGGGCACCTTGCGGTCGTAGACCGTGGCGAGCGCCCAGTAGGATAGGCGTTTGCCGACGTCCTGCTTGTTCTTCGGGTGGATGTCCTTGGGGTCGCCGATATCGATCGTGATGGCCATGCCGGTCTTGGGGAGCGCGAGCACCTTCATCATCGATTCGCGTACGCGCGGCCAGCTCTCGGAGGCGGAGTCGCGGTAATTGGGCAACTGGACCCAGGCGAACGGCACCTCGTCCTGCCAGAGCTTGCGCCAGCTGGTGACAAGCTGCGTGAGCTGCAGCTCATAGAGACCGGGGTTGCCGGCGTTGCCTTCGCCTTGGTACCAGAGCATGCCGCGCAGCGTGTAGGGGGCGAGGTTCACGACCTTGCCGTTGTAGAGGGCGGCGGGTCCGCCCTTGAACTTGCGGCTCACGACCTGATCGATCGGCTTGCGCGGGATTTCCTTCCCGGCTGCCTTGGCTTTCTCGCTCGCGACCTTCCAGGCCGCGACCAGTTTCTCGAAGGTGGCCGCCGCCTTGGCGGCGTCGAAGTCGAGGTGGGCCTTGGTCCTCGCCTCGAAGTTCGCGCGCGTCGCGGGCGCGGAGTTCTGGACCTCCGCGGCGACCCACGACTCGATCGGCGTGCCGCCGACGGACGTGTTGATGAGGCCGACGGGTACGCCGATCTCCCGGTGGATCTCCCGACCGAAGAAGTAGAGCGTGGCGGAGAAACCCCCGACGGTCTCCGGCGCGCAGGCCCGCCACTGGCCCTTGCCTTCGGCCTGGGGTTGGTCGGCGGGACTGGAAGCTTCCTGGTAATGGCGGATCAGCGGGTATTTCGCCGCGGCTTTCTCGGCCTCGAAGTCCTTGGAGCTTTGCACGCTCATCGCCATGTTGGACTGGCCGGAGCCCAGCCAGACCTCCCCGACGAGCACGTCCTCCACCGCGATCTTGCGCCCGTCCTTGCCGGTGACGACGAGCGTGCGCGGTTCGGCGGAGGCCGGGAGGGCGTCGAGTCGGAGCGTCCATTTGCCGTCGGCGCCGGCCGTGGCGGTCTTGGTCTGGCCCGCGAAGGCGACCGTGATGGCCTCGCCGGCATCGGCCCAGCCCCAGACGGCCACCGGCTTCTCCCGCTGGAGCACCATGTGGTCGGACAGCGGGGCGGCGAGGCGAAGGTCGGCCGCCAGCAGGGAAGCCCCGAGGGCGAGGCAAGCCAGGAGGGTGAGGAGGCGAGGGGAGCGCATAGTTGGGGGAGGGGGAGGGAGTAGGGAAGAGGGAGTAGGGAGTAGGTAAAGGGAGTGGGGAGTGGGAAGTAGGTTTTGGGTAGTGGGTATGAGAAGTTGGGCTAACACCTAACACCTTTCCATGGTTACTTGGCCGAGCCGAGGCGGCGCGCACGGATGTGGGCGCCGCCTTGCACGATGAACGTGGGTACCGCCCCGAGGCCGCCTTGGACAGCCCAGAAGTTGATGTCGGCGCTCGCGAGGTTCCGGGGGTCCTCGATGTCGCACACCAGTGTCTGCCAAGCGTTACGCTCGTCGGTCTGGCCCTGGCCGGGGAACTCGGTGTTGAGTTGCGCGATGGAGAAGCCGCAAGCCCCGGTGACGGCAACGTGGCAGGTGTTGCGGTAGGCGCCGACGCGACCCAGCCGGGAGGCGTGGTGCGCCTGCGCGAACTCCAGCCCGCGGAGGTTGCTCCCGACGACCAGGTTGTCGGCATCCGTATGTTCGTTGATGACGATCCCGGTGTGGTAGCCGGTCACGACGACCTGACGAAGGATGGTCAGGGCGGCGTTGTTGCAGGCGGGGGTGATGAGACCTCTGGTCCCGTGCGTCGGCCGGGAAGCCTGCACGTTGTAGACGCCGGTGTTGATGAAGACGTTCTCCAGTTTGGCCTGCATCGCCAACCGCAGGTCGACCCCGTCGATGCGGGGGTTGTCGGTGGTGCGGACCTCGAGGTCGCGCAGGATGACAAAGACGGCGGAGAAGCCGCCATAGAGCGCCGCGTTCGGGCGAGGCGCCGAGATGACGGCGGGGCCGGTCTCCGCCACGCACTTGATGATGGTCCCGTGGTTGCGCAGGGGGAAGTCGCCGATTGTGCCGAAGACCGGGGCCGGCTCCTTCGCGCCGACGATCTCGACCGAGATCCAACTGGGCGCTGGCCGGCCGACGGGCGGCACGATGATCCGCCCGCGGAAGACGCCGGCGGGAATGGTCATGCGGCCACCCCCAGCGGCGACCACGTCGGCGAGGCAGCGAGAGAACGCCGCGGTGTTGTCGGTGGCATCGTCGCCGACGGCCCCATAGGCGCGGGCGTCGAAGACGACGGCGGGGGCCTCGGCTGCCCGGGACGGAGCGGCGAGCACGATTTGAACAGGGGCCTTGGGGGCGTCAGCGGCGGTGAGTGCTTCCAGCGGGGCTAGCAGCAGGAGGGCGAGGAGGGGGCGCATGATTGTAAATTAGGGGTAGGGGTGGGGGTAGAGGTAGACTTTTACTTCTGGCCAACGGGTCAACCGTTCAACGGATCAACTTCCTATCTCCGGC
>CAIRWP010000077.1 GCA_903882335.1 uncultured Opitutia bacterium
CGTCGGTGATGCGGGCCAGGTCGGCGCGGGTCCGCTCATCCCGGACGGCTTTGTCCGCGTCGTACTGGTCGGCGCCCTCGACGGGTTTGGGCGCGCGGTAGAGCGCGCCGTCGCCGAAGGTCTCCTGCACGAAGCGCAGCCTCGTCAGCGAGACGCGCGCGGCGTCGACCTGGCCGAGCTCGAGACGGTTGAGTGCCTGGTAGGTGGAGGCGTAGATGCGGTCATAGGGCTTGGCCCGGTAGGGCGCGGCGATGTCGTTGACGAGGAGCGCGGCTCCCGCCTCCGAGAGGGAAAAACCGGGGGCTTCCTCCTCGGCGCGCAGACGGCGCTCCACGTCCTCGAAGACCCGCACGCTCTCCGGCAGGCGCCCGAGGGCCCGCAACGCCGCGCCTTGCTCCAGCTTCCAGACCAACGCGTCGTCGGCATCATCCTCGGCGGCCGCGGCCGCCAAGGTCGCGACGACCTCATAATCACCCGTCTCATTCGCGGCGCGCGCCCGCGGCCCCTTCGCCGGGTAGGAGGCGCACCCGGCGAGCGCGGCGACGAGGATGGCAAGGAGGAGTCTCAAACGAGGATGAACCCAGAATGGACCGTGGCGGCGCAGGTGTAAAGGGGACTCGGCTAGGCGGCGATGCCCAGGCAGCGGGCGCCGACGTAGAGCCAGGTCGTGGTGACCACCGGGCAGGCGAGCATCGTGACGACGGCGTAACGCAACGAGACCTGCACCTGACCGCCGAACATCTCGACGATGAGGAAGGTGAACATGCCGGCCGGCATCGCGGCCTGCACCAGCATGACCTTGCGCAGCGAGGGATCGGTGATGACCGCGCCCGCCACGAGCAACAGGCTGGCGGGCATGATGAGCCAGCGGACGGCCGCGATGCCGAGCGTGAGCCGCGGTTCGGCGAAGAGGCGGAACCCCCGCAGGGCCTCGTGGAGGTAGATGCCCGTCAGGATCGTGCCGACCGGGATCGCGCATTCGCCGACGGCATGGCAGCAGCCCTGCACGAACTGCGTGGGGGCGGCGGCGCCGAGCCCGGCGAAGTTCAACGCGAGCGCCAGGAAGAGCGCGACCGGCATCGGCTGGAGGAAGTTGCGCAAGCCCGCCAGGCCTGGCTTGCCGGAGAGCACCGAGATGCCGACTGTCCAGACCGCGGCCTCGACGCCGACGTTGTGGACCAGGAGCACGCCCACGACGTCGCGGTCGAAAAGGGCCGCGGTGATGGGGATGCCGAGGTAGCCGAAGTTGTTCGTGCCGGAGGCGAAGGCGAAGGTGCGTCGGCAGACGTCGCCCGGCAAGGCGAGGGCCTGGGCCACGAGCCGGCCGACGAGGATGCCCGTGACGATCATGCCGAAACCGACGCCGAGGTAGAGGAGCGCGGTGGTCCCGCTGTTGATGAGCGGATTACCGCAGACGCGGTCGAAGATCATCGCCGGGAAGAAGACCCAGATGACGAGCCGCATCAGCGATTGCCGCGAGGCGGCCACGACCCAGCCTTGGCGGGCGAGGAACCACCCCAGGCCGAGCAGCAACGCCAGGCGGGTGATCACGAGAGCCAGGTCGGTGGTGAAGACGTTCATGGACGGGCTGACTATCCCAAGCGAGACGAACGGGGAAAGAGAATTTTCGCACCAAAGCGGCTGGCGGTTAGCGGTTAGCGGATAGGTAAAGACCTTTTGCCACCAAGCCCCGCCCCCACCAGGACCCGCCTCCGCCCCTATATCGCTTTAGCCTTTCACGCTGTATCTCATCTAACCGCCAACCGCTAACCACCAACCGCTTCCGCCGATGCCTCTGCTCCCCTTGACTTCCCGGCGCTTCCCGGCATGCTGAGTCTCGTTCCTTCTCAGTCGGACCCGACAAATGACCGACTAACCATTTTCGGGGGTGTTCCGGATTCGATTCCAACCAAGATATCGCGACGGCATGCGGAGGATGTCAGCTCCCTCCTAAATCCAGCTGGCAGCATATAACTGCTAAAAACACCATCACGTTCGAGAACGACAACGCTCTCGCGCTCGCTGCCTAAGTACAGCGACGAGCCCCAGGGACTGCCTGTATCCCTGGATCAGCTCGGTTAACGCAGGCGATCCCCTCCTCTAGTCGTTATCTCCGGGGTAAGTGAGAAGACGAATAGGTCGCACGGGTGCCCATCCCCAAACGCGATCGAGATCAATGATGAAGCTACGCATGTAGATGTTGCGACGTAAGGGTCGGAAGACGCGGGTTCGACTCCCGCCACCTCCACCATTTCAGAAGTTCCCCGCCCACGACCACCCGGTCGTGGGCTGGACTCGTTGGATGATTTCGCCATCCGATCGCCCGGCCGCGTCATATTGCCCGTAAAACACCCTTTCGCCGGCTTGAGGCAGGCCGCGCAGCCGACACCCTCTCGCCATGCGCACCCTGCTCGCACTGCTACTCCTCCCCTTATTGGGCGGGCCGTTACCGGCCAGGGACAAGCCGAACGTCGTGATCATGCTGGTCGATGACCTTGGCAGCGGCGACGTCAGCTGCCTCTTCCGACAGGTCATCCGCACGCCGAACATCGACCGCATCGCCCAGGAGGGTGTCAAGTTCACCTCGGGCTACGTCACCGCCCCGCTCTGCGGCCCTTCCCGGGCCGGCTTCCTCACGGGACGCTATCAGCAACGCTTCGGCTTCAACGGTAACCGCGACGGCATCCCGACCGACCTCCCTCTCCTCCCCGGCCTGCTGAAGTCCGCCGGCTACCGAACGGGCATCATTGGGAAATGGCATAGCGCCGGCCCGATGCCGCATGAACGCGGCTGCTTCGACGAATCGCTGGTGTCGGCAACCTCCGGTCCGTTCATCGACTACTTCCGGCCGAAACTGATGCGCGATGGCAAGGTCGAGCAGTTCACGGAATACAGCACCGACCTCTTCGCACGCGAAGCCGAGAGCTTCATCCGGCGCCATGCCGATCGGCCCTTCGCCCTGACGGTGACCTTCAACGCCCCGCACATCCTCCGCACGACCAAGGACGCGATGGTCCATCTGAAGGACTACGAAGCAGGCGTCGCGGCGGGCAAAACCTTCGACGTCCCGAAGGTGCCAACCGCCCGGCCAGGCGAGTCGGCCCGCCTGGCCGCCGAATTCCCGGGAGACAACACCCGGGCCGATACGGCCGCGACCATCATGGCGCTCGACGCGGCCGTCGGCCGGATCCTCGACAGCCTGAAGGGGGCCGGACTGGAACAAGACACGCTGGTCTTCTTCTTCGCCGATAACGGCGGCCACCCCGAACTCCGCAGCGAGAACCTCCCGCTGCGCGATTACAAATGGAACCTGTACGAAGGCGGCATCCGCGTCCCCTTCCTCGCCCGCTATCCGGCCAAGTGGCCCGCCGGCCGCGCCTTCGCCCCGCCGGTCAGCTCCCTCGACATCCTTCCGACGTGCCTGGCCGCGGCGGGCATGCCTGCTCCGGCCGGACTGGACGGGGTCGACCTGACGCCCTACGTCCGCGACGGACTCAAGACGCCACCGCACGCCGACCTCTTCTTCGCCATCGCCAAGCAGGCGGCCGTGCGCTCCGGGAAATGGAAATACGTGCGCGATCAACAAGGTGGCCAGCATCTCTTCGACCTTGATGCGGACGTCGGCGAGACGAAGGACCTCGCCTCGAGCGAACCGGATAAGCTCAAGGAACTTGCTTCCCGATGGGAGGCGTGGAACACGAAGGTTCGCGCCGAGGCCAAATAAATCACCTCAACGCCGAGGCCGGACGAGCACGAGCGAACTGCAGCGCTCGGCCTGGATCCACCGGATCGTACCCGGGATCCGGGGCGCGAAGTAGTTGTCGACCACGCCGACGAAGCGGACGCCGGCGATCTCGGCCTGTCCGACGGCCACGACTTCATGGCCCCACGCGAGCTCCGGCTTGCGCGGGACGAGCACGACGCAGGAGACGAGCGCCGGGCGGCCGGCGGCAAGTTCCTCCGCCAAGGTTTCGGACCGGAACGGAGCCACCGTGACGCGCACAGGGATGCGATACTGGTCGGCGTCCTCCTGCAGGCCGACGGCCAGGGAGCCGGGGAAGCAGCCCGCCAGCGCCATCTTGCCGTCGGCGTAGCCTTCCACATCCGCGATGACCGACATGGGCAGGCGGTCGCGGACGCGGCGGACGAGACCCTCATGACTATCGTCCGCCTGCCAGTCGAAGGTGCCGCGATTGGACCAGTAAGCGATGAGGCTGGCGCCCGCGGTGGGCACGCAACCGGAAGCGACCGCCTGCCCGTCCGCGCCTTGGAGCGGGAACTGCTGGATGGCCGGCACACCGCCCAAGGCCTGCGCCTGCGGGAGGTCGATCGCGACGAGGCCTTCGAGGGAGAAGTCGAGGAGCGCGCGGTCACCGCTCTCGCGCCAAGCGAGGTAGCCCGCGGATCCGTCGGGACCGTTGAGCTCGGCCCACCAGAATGGCTCACCGGGGGCGGACCAACGCGTGGCGACCGGGACGATGCGGCGCACCTCCCCGAGCCGCGTCTGCGCGCGAGCGCCCGCCAGCAGGCCGCTGCTTCGCAGGTGATCGAGGTGCGCGCGCCCATCTCGGTCCGGCCGGGATTCAAAGGGCCACCACGACAGCAAAGACAGCAACAGGCCCGCGGCCAGGAGGGTCGTCAGCAGCAGGCCGCGCTTCATCCGACAGCCTAAACCGGGCCGCTTTCCGAGGTCAATCGGGGCTATTTCAAGGTCGCCAGCGATTCTTC
>CAIRWP010000078.1 GCA_903882335.1 uncultured Opitutia bacterium
CCGGACCTCGGACGCGAAGGCGGGCATACGCACCGCCGGATCCTCCATGCCCGCGACATGACGGGCCGGGCGATCGAATCGGCCCTGCTGCGCGCGGTGGCCGCCGCGCCCCACGTCCGGATGCTCGAGCACCACCTCGCGATCGACCTCCTGACGACCTCAAAGATCGACCCGACGGTCGCCCTAGGCGGACCGCGCGACCGCACGCTCGGCCTCCACGTCCTGAACACGAAGGCCGGCAAGGTCGAGACGCTCTCCGCCTCGGTCGTAATCCTCGCTACTGGCGGCGTCGGACAGGTCTACCAGTTTACGACCAACCCGGACATCGCCACCGGCGACGGCATCGCCATGGCCTACCGCGCGGGCGCCGAGATCCGCGACATGGAGATGGTGCAATTCCACCCGACGGCGCTGAAGTCGCCCGATGGCAGCCGCGCCCTCATCTCCGAGGCGGTCCGCGGCGAAGGCGCCATCCTGCGCGACCTGGCCGGGCGGGCGTTCATGAAGGACTTCCATCCGCTGGGCGACCTCGCCCCGCGCGACATCGTCGCCCGCGCCATCGACTCCGTGATGAAACGCGACGGCGCGCCCCACGTGCTGCTCGATGCCACGCAGGTCGCGAAGGGTCACCTGCCCGAGCGCTTCCCGCATATCTTCGAGACCTGCCGGAAGGCAGGCTTCGACCTCTCGCGCGAGCCCGTTCCCGTCGTGCCCGCCGCCCACTACCTCTGCGGTGGGGTCGCGACCGACCTGTCGGGGCGGACTTCCCTACGTGGTCTCTACGCCGTGGGCGAGGTCGCCTGCACTGGCTTGCACGGGGCCAACCGCCTCGCCTCCAACTCCCTGCTGGAGGCGGTCGTGCTCGCCCATGACGGCGCCCTCGCGGCCGAGGCTGAGATCGTCGACGCCCCGGCGGCCCGGCCCGCCCTGCCCGGCTGGATCGACGGCTCCGCTGGTGATCCGGACGAACGCGTGGTGCTGACGCATAACTGGGATGAGCTCCGCCGCACGATGTGGGACTACGTCGGCATCGTCCGTTCGACCAAGCGGCTGCGACGCGCCCGCACCCGTATCGGGACGCTGGCCGATGAAGTCCGCGATTATTACTGGAACTTTAAGGTGGAGCCGCGCCTGCTCGAGCTACGCAACCTGATCCAGGTGGCCGAACTCATCGTCGAGTGCGCCCTGCAGCGACACGAGAGCCGCGGTCTGCACCACACACTGGACTACCCCGTCAAACTGGCCGAGGCCCGCCACTCGTCGGTGCGGCGCTCGCCCTCGCAGGCATGAGGATCGCGGTCGTCGGCGCCGGTGCGGTCGGCGGCTGGTACGGTGGTCGGCTCGCCGAAACCGGGCATGAGGTCCACCTCGTCACCCGCACCGATGCGGCGACCATCTCGCAGGCTGGCTTGACCTTGCGCGATCGCCAAGGCGAGCGGCAGGTACGCGTGGCCTCCGCCCGCCCGACGACCAACGGTCTTGGTCCCTGTGACGTTGTCATCGTCGCCGCCAAGGCGACGGCGAACGCGACCTTACCCGATCTGCTGCGTCCGCTGATCGGACCCCGGACCATCCTGCTCACGCTCCAAAACGGGATGGGTAACGTCGAGGCGTTCGCCGACCTGGTGCCGGGCGACCGGCTCGTGGCCGGCCTTTGCTTCGTCTGCATCAACCGCCTGGCCCCGGGCGTCGTCGAGAACACGCTGGCCGGGAACGTGCGGATGGCGGCGGCGCAAGGGCCGGCCAATGACGCCGTGCTCGCCGCCGTCGCGTTGTTCGCGAGGGCCGGAATCGATTGCCGCGCGGAGGATTCGCTCGAAGCCGTCCTGTGGAAAAAGCTTTGCTGGAACATCCCTTTCAACGGGCTCGCCATCGCGGCCGGGGGACTCACGACCGACCGAATCGTCGGAGATCCGGCCCTGAGGTCGCGGGCGCGCCGACTCATGGATGAAGTGGCGGCCGCAGCCGCCGCGCGCGGTCATCCGTTCGACGAGAAGCATATCCGCTGGCAGCTGGAGATGACCGACGGGATGGGGCCTTATCGCCCGTCGAGCCTCATCGACTACCTGGCCGGACGCGAAGTGGAGGTCGACGGGATCTGGGGCGAGCCGCTGCGACGCGGCGAAGCGGCCGGGGCCAAGATGACGGAACTACGCTCCTTGCTCGCCGAGATCCGCGGGCGGCTGGCCGCCCGGAGCGGGTCACTTCCCGGCTGAGGGGGACGGCGCCGG
>CAIRWP010000079.1 GCA_903882335.1 uncultured Opitutia bacterium
AGGGCGGCCTCGTTGGAGGCGACCTTCGGGGCGAAACCGCCTTCGTCACCGACGGAGGTGGAGAGACCCTGGGCCTTCAGCACCTTCTTGAGGGCGTGGAAGATCTCGGTGCCCATGCGCAGGGCTTCGCTGAAGGACTTGGCGCCGGAGGGCACCACCATGAACTCCTGGATGTCGACCGGGGCGTCCGAGTGGGCGCCGCCGTTCATGATGTTCATGAGCGGGATCGGGAGGACCTTGGCGTTCGGGCCGCCGATGTAGCGGTAGAGGGGCTGGCCGAGGGCCTTGGAGGAGGCATGGGCGGCGGCCATGGAGACGCCGAGGATGGCGTTGGCGCCGAGCTTGCTCTTGTTCTTGGTGCCATCGAGGCCGATCATGGCGGTGTCGATGCCGACCTGGTCCTGCGCATCCTGGCCGACGAGCAGGCTGGCGATGGCTTCGTTGACGTTCTCGACGGCCTTCAGGACGCCCTTGCCGTTGTAGCGCTTCTTCGGGTCGACGCCCTTGGCGAAGTGCTTGGCCGGGACGTCGGCGTCGCGGAGTTCGTGGGCCTCGTAGGTGCCAGTGGAGGCGCCGGAGGGGACGGCGGCGCGACCGATCACGCCGGAGGCGAGGACGACGTCGACCTCGATGGTGGGATTGCCGCGGGAATCCAGGATTTCGCGGGCTTTGATATCAACGATTTGGGTGCTGCTCATGATGGAAAAGGAAGGACCTATGGGTAGTTACAAGGTGCGGGTGGGAGCGAGAAAAAAGGTGCTTTCCCGCGGCGGGCCGGATGAAAACGAGAAACCCCGGACTGGGTTGACCAGGCCGGGGTTTTCAAGTGGTGGGAGTAGATGGACTTGAACCATCGACCTCCTGAATGTCAATCAGGCGCTCTAACCAACTGAGCTATACCCCCGAAAAAGGGATGGTGAACAAAGCGGGCGGTTCCGCCGCTGGCAAGCCTTCAATGCACGTCCCCCAGGTAGGTCGCCCCGCCGGAAGCGAGGAAACGGCCGATGACCTCCCCCAACCCGGGCGGGGAAAGCGGGAAATCGCCAAGTTTGGCGAGGGGGAGCCACTCGAATCCGACCTGCCGCCGATCCCGCTCCCGGCCTTCGCCGATGGGGCCGAAATCCGCGCAGTCGCAATGGAAGACCGCCTCCACCTGATGGAAGTGCCCATGGATGCGGTGCATGGCGTGGTTCTTGCCGACGTACTCCCGCACGTACATGAGGCCGCGGGGCGTCACGGCCAGCCCCAGTTCCTCCATCACCTCACGGCGCACAGTGTCGGTCAGCGTCTCGCCGTGCTCCTGACCACCGCCGGGCAGGACGAGGAACTCCCCTTCCTGCGTCCGGATTCGCACGACCAAGAGCGATGCTTCGCGCAGGATGACGGCCCGGGCCGCCGTGCGGACAGCCGAGGCATCGCGACCAGCGGGCGGACGGGAAGGAGACACGCCCCACCGTACGACGGAAGCCGTCGCGGGTGAAGCGCAAACCGAACGCCTCAGGCGTCGAGCAGCTTATCGTCGATCTCGTGGTTACCGTGGACGGCCTTCACGTCATCCAGGGCTTCGAGGGCGTCGATCAACTCGAGCACCTGCTTGGCCACAGCGGCGTCGGCCACGGGCACCGGGATCGAGGCGACGTAGGCGAGCTCGCTGGACTCGGGCTTGAGGCCCTTCTCCTGCAGCGCCTTGGAGACCGTGTCGTAAGCCGGGATCGGGCACAGCACCTCGAAGTGGTCGCCGTGGTTGACGATATCGTCGGCCCCGGCCTCGAGCGCGATTTCCATGAGGCGGTCCTCGGTGATCTGCGTCGACCCGATGAGGATTTGGCCCTTGCGGGCGAAGCTATGCGACACGGCGCCGGTCTGGGCCATGTTGCCGCCGTTGTCGTTGAAGGCCTGGCGGACCTCCGCGGCGGCGCGGTTCTTGTTATCCGTCGTGACCTCGACGATGAGTCCCACGCCGCCGGGGGCATAACCCTCGTAGACGATTTCCTCGTAGATCACGCCGGGGATCTCGCCGGTACCTTTCTGGACGGCGCGCTTGATGTTGTCCGTCGGCATATTCGCCGCGCGGGCCTTGTCCATCAGCGTGCGCAAGCGCGCGTTGGACTCGGGGTTGCCGCCGCCGGCGCGCGCCGCGACGGTGATTTCCTTGGCCAGCACGGAGAAGATCTTCCCGCGCTTGGCGTCGATGACGGCCTTGTGCCGCTTGGTCGTGTGCCACTTGCTATGACCGGACATGGTGGGATGGGGTTAAAAATCAGCCCTTGGCCTTCTTCGGCGGGATCACCTCGACCGTGGGTTCTTCCTTGGTAACGGCCGCCTGCAGGATGGTCAACAGGTTCTGGACCGTCATGTAGAGGGTCAGGGCCGCGGGCATGGTGTAGCAGATCAGGGGGAACATCAGGGTCATCACGAGGATGATCGTCTTCTGGGAACTGTCGGCCGAGGGGCTCGGGGTCATCTTCATGGACAGCCACATCGTGACGCCCATCAGGATGGGTAGCAGGTTGAAGGGGATCCCGCCGAGCACGAAGAGCGTGTCCGGCGCGGCCAGATCCTGCACCCAGAGGAAGGAATGGAGGCGCAGCTCGACGGTCGTCTGGAAGGCCGTGTACATGCCGAAGAAGATCGGCATCTGGATGAGGATTGGGAGGCAGCCGGCGAGCGGGTTGATCCCGTGGTCCTTGTAGAGCTTCATGAGCTCCTTCTGCTTCTTCTCCGGGTTGTCCTTGTACTTCTCGTTGATCTCCTGGAGCGGCTTCGAGAACTTCGCCATCTTCTTGGCCTGACGCTGCTGGGCGGCGGTCAGGGGCCAGGTGACGAGTTTGATCAGCAAGGTGAGGGCGACGATGGCCCAGCCCCAGGACCAAGCCCCGCTCCACTCGAGCAACGCATGCACGCCGCCGAGGCAGGCCAGGAGCAGCTTGCAGATGGCCGCGAACGGGATGAAGCCGAGGAGCTTGGAGAACTGGAGGACGTAGACCTGGTTGTCGGGCAGGGCCGAGACGCGGGCATACTCCTTGGGGCCGACGAAGAAGTCGCCGGTGAGCTCGGTCGAGAGGTCGGGCTTCACGACGGTGGCCCAGGAGGCCACGCCGTCGAGCCCCTCCGTGCCCTCGGGGAAGGCCACGGGCCGGATGGACACCTGCGAACGGGCGCCGCGGGCTTCCACGCTGAGCGGGTGGATGATGGAGGCGAAGAACTGGTTGCCGGAGGCGACCCAGAAATAGGGCTTGCCGGCGGAGGCCAGTTCGACGGTCGGGACCGCGCGGCTGGCGCCGAGCCCGAAGATCCCGTTGGAGTCGTGGAACGGATCGACGCCCGTGCGCACGGTATCCTCGCCGTCATGCGTCAGGACCGAGAGGAACTGGTTGGCCTTGTCACCCTCCGTGGGGCGCCAGCTGCCGAGGGTCTGGGCGAACGCCGGTGCGGCGACGCCGGCGCCCGGCGAGAGGAGCCGCGTGGTGAAGCGGATCGAGTACGGCTCCGCGGTCGCGCCCAGGGCGTAGGTCCGCTCGACCTTGCCGCCGTCCGGCAGCGTGCCGACCAGGGTGAGGCTGTCCTTGGTCTTCGCGGCGACCTTGAACTCGCCGAGGACCTGCTCCCAGGCGCGAGTGGCGCGATTCTCGACGACCAGCGTCAGGGCCGCGTCGGGGTTGCCGCGATTGAAGACGACCTGCTCCTTGCGGTCGGTGCCGGCGAACTCCTTGAGGAGCTCGACCTGCTCGATGGCGCCGCCGCGGGTCGTGAACGTGACGCGGAGATGCTCATTGGCGAGGACTTCGCGGCCGGCCTTGGCGCGGTCGAGGATACCGGCCGCCGCGGGGGCGAGTCCGGGGAGGGCGCCGGAGCCGGTCAGGGCGGGCACGTTCGCCGGCGTCACGGCGGTAGGCACGGGGGGGACGGCGGGGGCCGGGACCTGGCGAGGGGTGCCGAAGATATAAAAAGCGAGGGCGCCGCCGAAACAGGCGAGGGCGAGGAAGAGGTTCTTACGGTCCATGGAAAGCGAAAGGGTGGCCTAGGGAAGGGACCGCCGGGGTGCAAGGCACAAGGCGGGTCGGGCGAGGGGGAACCCGCCGGCAGCCTGAAAAAGTGCCTCCCCCGCCCTCCCGGCCGAGGTCAGGAACCGGGCTTGGTCGCGGGCCGCGCGGCCAGCTCCGGCGGCAGCTGGTCCGCCGCGTACGTCGGGAAAGTCAGTTCCAGGAGGGAAACGAACGGCACGGAGAACTTGGTCTGGCCGCCGGAGCGGTCGACCAAGGTGGCGACGGCCGCCGCCTGCGCACCGTGGGCGCGGATGATCTCGAGGCACTCCTGGACGCGACCGCCGCGGGTCACGACGTCCTCGGCGACGAGCACGCGCTCGCCGGGCCGGAAGGTGAAGTTACGGCGCAGCACGAGCTTGTCGTTCTCCTTCTCCACGAAGATGAAGCGGACGCCGAGCTGACGGGCGACTTCCTGACCGACGACCAAGCCGCCCATCGCCGGGGCGAGCACCGTGTCGCAGGGGTGGGCGGCGAGCTTCGGCTTGAGGAGCTCGATCAGGCGGGTGACCTTGTCCATGTACTGGCAGACCTGCGCGCACTGGAAGAAGTGGCCGCTGTGCAGGCCGGAACGCAACACGAAGTGGCCGGTCAGCAGGGCCTTGGAGTCGCGAAAGATCTGGAGGGCTTCTTCTTGGGTCGAGCTCATGGTCGGGGCGGATGAAGACGAAAAGCCCACGGAGGGCGAGGCGATAGGCGGGGCCGGCCGCTTTTGTCCCAACAAAGGGTAGACCCGGCCCGACCGGCGGGTATGAAGAACACCATGCCCGACCCCGCCCCGGATGACCTGACCGCGACCGCGGACCGCCATCGCCGCACGATCCTCGGGGTCGCCGTGACGCTGGTCGCACTCCCCTTGATCGGACTCACCTGGCACCTCTCGCGCTCCGCCCCGGCGGCCCCGGTTGGCTCCACGGCGGGCATGGCCTGGATTCCGGGCGGCGAGTTCACCATGGGGAGCGACCAGGCGGATGATAAGCACAAGGAGGAACGGCCCGGCCACCGTATCCGGGTCGGCGCCTTCTGGATGGATGAGACCGAGGTGACCAACGCCCAGTTCGCGCGCTTCGTCGCGGCGACCGGCTACGTCACGGAGGCGGAGAAGGACCTCGACCCGCGGACCTTCCCCAACGCCCCTTCGCCCGACCTGCTCAAGGGTGGTTCCCTGCTCTTCAAGCATACCGAAGGGGTCAACCCGTTCCAGTGCGGCGTCGGGAGCCTGCCTTGGTGGAAGTTCACCGTGGGCGCCGACTGGCGGCACCCGGAAGGCCCGGGCTCGGGCATCCAAGGGCGCGACCAGCACCCCGTGCTGTGCCTGACCTACAAGGATGCCCAGAGCTACGCGAAGTGGGCGGGTAAACGCCTACCGACCGAGGCGGAATGGGAATTCGCAGCCCGCGGCGGCCTCGCCGACAAGGCGTACGTGTGGGGCGACGAGGAGCGGCCGAACGGCAAGTTCATGTGCAACCATTGGCAGGGTAAATTCCCCGCGACGGACACCGGGGCGGACGGCTTCAAGTCGGTGGCGCCGGTGAGATCGTTCCCGGCGAACGGCTACGGTCTTTACGACATGGCCGGCAACGTCTGGGAGATGTGCGAGGACTGGTACGGCCCGGAATGGTACGCTCGCTCGCCGCGGGAAAACCCGACCGGCCCCGTCATCGGCTTCGACCCCGAGGGCACGGGCTACGGCCAGCACGTCATCCGCGGCGGTTCCTGGCTGTGCGACGAGGGGTATTGCCTCCGTTACCGCGCGACCGCCCGGCAGGGACTCGACCCGTTGACGTCCACGAACCACGCGGGCTTCCGCTGCGTCGCGGACCTGCCGGCTCCGGCGCAGAAGTAAGGCTTACTTCCTCTCCTGGTAGTCCAAGTCCTTGCCGAAAGTCTCCTCCATGCCCCAGAGGGCGTAGAAGGCGGCGCCGAAGCAGACGACGCCCAGGACCGCGCCGGCCAGCGAAGGCGCGAGGAACGGGGCCGCCTTGGTGCCGGTGAGCTGCGTGAAGCCGAAGGTGAGGAGCACCAGCGAGCCGCGCGCGAAGTTCGGCACGGTCGTCGCCACGGTGGCGCGCAGGTTGGTGCCGAACTGCTCGGCCGCGATCGTGACGAAGAGGGCCCAGTAGCCCATGCCGAGCCCCATCAGGAAGATCAGCCGGTAATAGGCCGCGGAGGTCCAGCCGTCGGCGCCGAAGAGATACAGCGCGACGCAGGCCAGGCTGAACGCCAGGAAACCGGCGACCACCTTGCGGCGGGAACGGAGCAGCTGGCTGCCGACGCCGCTGGCGAGGTCGCCGAACGTCAGGCCGAGGTAGAAGGCCGCGACCGCCCAGTTCGTCTTCACGGGCTCGCCCGTGATACCGGCCGCCGGCGCGAAGACCGTGGAGGCGCGCTGGACGAGGATGCCGATCATGTACCAGGTCGGCAGGCCGATCAGCACGCAGCGGGCGTAACGGATGAAACGGTCGCGGGACGTGAAGAGCGCGAGGAAGTCGCCGCGCTTCACGTCGCCTTCCGCGCCATGCTCCTTGGCGTGATGGAACATGCCGGACTCGTGGACGCCCACCCGGAGCAGGAGCAGCAGCAGGCCGAGCCCGCCGCCGATGAAGTAGCTCATGCGCCAGCCTTCGGCGCCGACCAAGGCGCCGATGGCATCGACATGGTCGGCCATGTAGCCGGCGACGACCGCGCCGAAGACGCCGACGGTGGCGACGACCGCCGTACCGTAACCGCGCCGCTCCTTCGACAGGGATTCGGAGACCAGCGCGATGCAGCCGCCGAGCTCGCCGGCCAGGCCGAGGCCGGCGACGAAACGCCAGAAGGCATAGGCCTCGAAACTATCGACCAGCCCGTTCGCGATATTCGCCACCGAGTAGAGGAGGATGGAGCCGAAGAGCGTCGTGAGCCGCCCCATGCGATCGCCGAGGACGCCGAAGAAGATGCCGCCAAGGAGCATGCCCAGCATCTGCCAGGAAAGGAGATCCTGGTACCAGGGGGCGCCGGTGATGAGGTGGCCTAGCCCTAGGCCGTTGAGGCTCTTCTCCCGCACGGTCATGAACAACGTCAGGTCGTAGATATCGACGAAGTAGCCCAGGGCGCCGACGATGACGGCGGGGTGCAGCAGGTCCTTCCAGAGGGGACGCGGTTCGACCGGCAAGGCGGGGGTGCTCATGGGGCGGGGCTAGGTCTTCAGACCGTGCAGGTTGGCCATGGAAATGCCAGACAACATTGCCCCGGTCACGCCTAGGAAACCTTGATCGGTGCCGATGAGGAAGAGGTTCGCGACGTCGGTCCGCCCGTCGCGACGCTTGACGGTCGAGCCGTAGATGGCGCCGTTCAGGTGTCCGGTGAACTTGCGGACCGTCCGGGGCGTGAAGACGTCGGTCGAGGTCAGCGCGGCGTCGTGGACGGTATCCGCGATGGTCGGGAGGTGCGCGCGGGCCACGCGGTTGAGGCGCCCGCACCAAGCCTGCTTCTGCGCGAGGTAGTCGGCCTCCGGCAGACGACACCAGGCGTCGTGGTTCGCGAGCGCCGTCACGCGGAGCCACCCTTCGTCGAGCGTCCGACCCTCCCCGTACCGATAGTTATTGGGGATACAGATGACGCCGGAGCGCGGGTCGACGAGGTCGGCCGGCGCCCGGTAACTGAACCGCTCGTCATCGCAGAAGAAGACGATCGTGTCCTGCCACCCGAAGCCGGCGAAGGTCGCCGGGTCGTAGGTCGCGATCGTCTCGGCGTAACCGAGGCGACCAACCTCGGCGGCCCCGGCCAGCGGAGCGACGTCGGAACGCAGACGCAGCGTCTCGACCGCGCCGGCGGAGGAGTAGACCGCGTCCGCGGTGACCTCGGAGCCATCGTCGAGGACCAGGGCGGATACGCGGCCGGCACGGACCTCGAGCGAACGCACGCCGCACTTCATCCGGCGCTCGACGCCGTGCTCGCGGCAGCGGTCGATGAGCAGGCGGATGACCTGGCGGACGCCGATGAACGGCCGGGCGAAGCCTTCGCGGAAGAGCGAGCGCCACATGATGGCGAACTGCGAGACCTCGATGTCGTCCTCGAGCGCGCTGCCGTAGAAGCAGGTCGGCAGGAGCAGCATGTCCCGCAGCAGCGGGTCACCGAGACGCTCGTCGAGCAGGGCGCGGGCGGAACCCCCGTGCGCCTCGAGCGCCGCCTCGTCGAGACCGGCGATCCAAGCGTCGAGCGCGCGGAAGCGGTCGACCGACCGGGGGAACTGGTCGGCAACGTCGGCCAGGAGATGCTCAAAGTCGTTATCCAGCCGGAGGCTCCGGCCGGCCATCGCAACGCGGGAGCCGAGCTGCGGACAGAGGTCGAGTTCTTCGCGGCGGATGCGGAGCTGGCGCATCAGCTTCACCAGCGGGGCACCCTTCGCGCCCTCGGGGACCCAGTTGGTGAGCGCATGGAGGCCGACGTCGTACTTCCGGTTGCCGCGGGCGTAGAAGGAATTGAGGCCGCCCGCGGCGTTGTGACGCTCGAGGACCAGCACCTTGCGACCGAACATGCCGAGGCGGACGGCGGCGGCCAGGCCGGACATGCCGGCCCCGATGATGACCGCGTCGTAGTGGGCGGGGACGCTCATCGTCAGGCGCTGATGCGCAGCAGTTCGTCGGCGGCGCGCGCGATCTGCAGCGGGGTGATGCGGCCGAAGGCGCGCGCGATGCGGGCGCGGTAGTCCGCCGGGGCCTCGCCTTCGAACGGCGTGGTGTCGACGCGGACGACGCGATGGAGCGTACCCCACGGACGGGCCCGCGCGTAATCGGACGGACCGAAGACGCCGACGACCGGCGTGCCGACGGCGGCGGCCAGCTGAAGGATCGCGGAATCGACCCCGAGGAAGAGCCGGGCGTCCTTCACTAGGCGGGCCGACTGGGCGAAGCTGAGCCGGCCACCGGTGGCCATGGCCGCCGGGCCGATCAGCCCGCACAGCGCCTCCGCCAACAGGCGCTCCTCGTCGGCCGGGCCGGCGGAGACGACGATCCGTTCGACCGCGCGGGCGGCGAGCAGCTCGCGGGCGACGGCCGACCACTTGTCGAGCGCGAGGAGGCGATCCGGATGCGAGCAACCGGGATGGAGGACGGCGTAACGGCCGGGCTCGACCAACAAGCCGTGCTCCTCCATGCCGGCGGAAGAGAACCACATGCCCGGCGTCTCCGCATGGAAGCCGAAGGCCTGCGCGCAGACCGCGTGGTCGACGGCGGCCTCGTGCGGGTCGACGGGCAGACCGAACACCTCCTGGTGATAGAACGGCCGCCACCAGGCGGGCGCCCGCCCGGCGCAGACGCGCCGGCCGGCCTTGCTCAGCGCCACGAGGCGCCGGGCCAGCGGGTGAGACCCCAGGGCGATCGCGGCGTCGAACCGCTGGCGACGGAGATGGGCGAGCAGCGGCCAGTTGCCTTCGGCCGGATCGCAGGCGACGACGTCGGTCACGGCCGGGCACCCGCCGAGGGCCGGCTCGGCGCCGGGCGCCGTGACGAAGGTGACGGCGATCCCGGGGTGACGCTCGCGCAGGGACCGGAAGGCGGCGGTGGTCGCGAGGGCCCCGCGGAGCTTGGCGAACTTGACGACCAGCAACCGCATCAGCCGAGCCCCTGCGACTGATTGTCCCACAGCCGGCGGAACAGTTCGTTCGAGCGGTAGACTTCCTCGCGCGGACCGTCCGCGACGACGCGGCCGGCCTCGAAGACGAGCACGCGGTCGACATCGCGGATGGTACTGAAACGGTGGGCCACGATGAGCGTCGTCCGCCCCTTCATGAGCAATTGCAGGGAACCCTGGATGCCGCGCTCCGTCTCGGTGTCGAGGGCCGAGGTGGCCTCGTCGAGGATCAGGATGGGGGCGTCCTTGAGGAAGGCGCGCGCGATCGAGACGCGCTGGCGCTGACCGCCGGACAGACGCGCGCCGCGCTCGCCGACGCGCGTGGCGAACCCTTCCGGCAAAGACTCGATGAACTCGAGGGCGCCGGCGAGACGGGCCGCGGCGCGGACCTCCGCCTCCGTCGCTCCTTCCCGGCCGAGCCGGATATTCTCGAGGATGCTATCGTCGAAGAGCACGGGCTCCTGCGACACCAGCGCGATGTTCGCGCGGAGGTCGAACTGGCGGACCGACCGGAGGTCCAACCCGTCGACGGTGATCGCGCCCTGCTGCGGGTCGAAGAAACGCGGCACCAGGTTGACGAAGGTGCTCTTGCCGGCGCCGCTGGGGCCGACCAACGCGACCGACTGGCCGGCGGGGATCGCCAACGTCAGGTCGCGCAGGACGGGCTCCGCGCCGTAGGCGAAGGTCAGGCCCTCGAAGGCCAGCCGGCCTTGGACGCGGCCCAAAGGACGAGCCTCCGGTAGGTCGGAAACCTCCACCGGAGCCAGGAGCACCTCCTCGAGGCGCGTCAGGCCGCCCTCGGCGATCGCGATGAGGTTGTTCATGCGGCCCAGTTTCTTGACCGGCTCATAGGCCACGTAGATGGCCGTGATGATCATGAGCAGGTCGTTGTAGCCCATCCCGGCGTCGGCGCCGATCCAGACGGCGAGGGCGATGCCCGCGGCGGCGACGATCTCCAGCATGGGGGAGAGGGCCTTGTCGTAGCGCGCCAGCTTCGCCTGCAGGCGCAGGCCTTCGCGGCTGGCCACCCCGAAGCGCCGCTCCTCGCGGGCCTGCAGCCCGTAGGCGCGGATCTCACGCGGCGACTGCAGGTTCTCGACGACGATGCCGTTGAGGTCGGCCGCGGACCCCAGCGCCAGCGTCGCCCGGCGATGCAAGGCCTGGCCGATGGCGCGGGCGAGGAAGACCGAGACCGGCACCACCAGCAGGCACAGTAGGAACCGCCCCCCGCCGGGGATCGTCAGGCAGCGATAGACGACGAAGCCGACGGCGCCGAGCAAGGTGAAGGGCTGGATGATGGCGTCCGTCGAGATATCCACCAGCACCATGCGGACCGATTGCACGTCGCCCGTGAGGCGCTGCATGAGGTCGCCGGTCGGTAGCTTGCCGAAGAAGCCGAGGTGCAGACGCTGGAGCTTGGCGAAGACCGCGCTCCGGACCGAATCCACCACCCGGAGGCCGGCGAGGTTCACGAAGTAGCTGGCGAGGAACTGACTGACCCCGCGCACGAGGAAGACCGCGGGCAGGAAGGCGACGGCGAAGGCCACTTCATGACCGCGCGGCAGATGCCAGGCGCCGCCGCCGAGCCAGTCGGGGAAGACGACAACCGGGGCGGCCCGCTCGGCCGGGCTCCCGAAGACGGTGGGAAGGATCTTGCCGATCAGCACCGGCAGACCGACCGATTGGGCCAGACCATAGACCAGGCCGAAAATAATCGCCAGCAACAGCAACCGACGGCTCCCCTTGAGGTGCGTCAGGTAGAGTCTGTAACGGCCGCTCTTCACGGCCCCAGCGTGGCGAAGGGGTCCGCCGGAGGAAACACCAAAAGGCGGCTTATTTCCGCTTGGGGAAGGCGATGGAGAAAGCGACCGCCAGGGCCAAGGTCACGCCGATGACCGAGAGCGAGGCCTCGGTGGGCACGTGGACGCGACCTTCATGGATGAAGCGCGCGGGCAACCAGCCGGCGACCTGGCCTTCGGCCTGCCCCAGCGAGGCGGCCCACGGCAGGATCATCTTGAGACCGATGAAGACCAGGACGAACGCGAGGGCCGGCTTGAGGAACCGGAAATACTGCATGAAGCCGGCGAGCGCGAAGTACATCGAGCGCAGCCCCATGATCGCGAAGATGTTCGAGGTGAAGGCGACGAAGCGCTTCTCCTCGATGGGCAGGTTCGCCGGCAGGATGCCGAGGACGGCCGGGATCGAGTCGATCGCGAAGATCAGGTCGGTGCCCTCGACGACGAGCAGCACCAGAAAGAGCGGCGTGAAGCGCCGGACGCCGTCCTCCTTGACCCAGAATTTGTTGCCGTGCAGGTGCGGGGTGAGCGGGAAGAACTTCCGGGCGACCCGGACGAACAGGTTCTCGTCCATGCCCTTGCCCTCGGTCTCGTCGTGCGACAAGGCCAGTTTGACGCCGGTGAAGAGCAGGAAAGCCCCGAAGAGGGGCAGCAGGAGGGCGAAACGCTCCACCGCGGCGACGCCCGCGATGATGAAGATCGCGCGCATGGCGACTGCGCCGATGATCCCCCAGAAGAGCACGCGGTGCTGCAGGTGGTCCGGGATCTTGAAGTGGGCGAAGACCAGGATGAAGATGAAGAGGTTGTCGACGGAGAGGGCGAGCTCGAGCACGTAGCCGGCGGCGAACAGCTGGGCGTCTTCCGGCCCCCGCCAGGCAGAGAGGAGGAAGCCGAACGCGACCGCCAGGGAGACCCACACGACGCACCAGGCGACCGCCTCCTTGAAGGACGGCTTATGGTCGGTCTTGTTGAACACCCCGAGGTCCAGGGCCAGCATGCAGGCGACGAAACCCAGGAAGGCGGCCCACGCCCAACCGGGGATGACCATGGGCGCTTCGACCGCGAGAAACAGCGTGTTCACGTGGCTGGAATGAGCCGAAACCGAGGAGAGTCAAGCCACCCCGCCGATGGAGGCTTGCCCGGGGGCCGGACTTCGGGCTAGATGACGACCGCGTTCCCGTAGTTCAACGGATAGAACATTGGTTTCCTAAACCGAGGATGTGGGTTCGATTCCCGCCGGGGACAGCGCCGGGCTCAGCGTTTCAGCCGGTAGCCTTGGATGCGCGTCGAGGTCGAACGGCGGTAGACCGACTCCACGTCCTTCAGCTGCATGAGCACCCACGGGGCGAGCACGCTGTCACCGTTCTTGGTGAAGACGATGTCATCGGCGACGTACACGCAGGTGTGCAGCCCTTCGCCATCGTCGAGGAAGCACAGGACATCGCCGAAACGGTAAGGCGCCTCCACGGTCTGGTAGGATCCCACCAAACGACCGGCGGCCTTGGCCGTGTCGAGGTAATCGTCGTTAGGAACGGCGGCGGCGAAGTTCAGGGAGGTCCAGTGGCAATCCGGGAACCTCCCCTTGAGACCCCACTCCAGTTCCGGGAACGTGAAGACCCGCTGCCGGGCGAGATTCGGGAAGAGGTGGGTGATATCGATCGTCTGGTCCGCGCGGCGACGCAGCATCGACCGCAGGAAGGTGAGCTGGGACGTGTCGGTCATGCCCGCGCTCCAATAATCCAGGAACACGCTCCGCTCGACGCGTAAGGGCAGCTTGAGCTCGACGATGAGGCTGCGCACCCGGGTCAGGGCCCGGAAGGTGTCGCGCGTCTCCTCCGGACCGGCGGAGAGCGTCAGCAAGGCCTGGATGTCGCTGAAGGCCAGGGCTTCGCCCCGCTTCCAGAGCAGCCGCCGGAACAACGCCGTCTGCTGGGCGGAGAGACCGGAATCGGCCAGCCACTCATCCAGGTCGCCGCCGAGGATGTAGACCGGGTCCCGTTGGTACTCGTTGGCCGGCGATTTGGCCAGTTCGCGGTAAAGCGAGGAGCGCGCGGCCATCGGCAAAGAGGCCAGTTCCTCGACCGTGGGGTAGAGTTTGACGACGTTATCGGAGACCGAACGGCTGGCCGGGTCGAACAACCGGGCGATCATGGGTGCCGGGACCCCGTGCTTCTGGAGGAGGTCGCGTACGCCGCTTTCGCTCATCTGCTCGAAGACCCAGCGCGTGACCGCGTTGGGCTTCGCCACCGCGGCCAGCAGGGCGTCGGGAGCCTCCAGGTAGACGGTCCGGATCTCGAGGTCGCCCCACGGGCCAGGCCGGGCCTTCCAGCTGGCGTCGCCGGAGGCGGCGACGGCGG
>CAIRWP010000080.1 GCA_903882335.1 uncultured Opitutia bacterium
GGATGGATGTTCACGCCGCCATGATTCTCCTTGATGGTGCAGGACGGCTCGTTCCAAGGGCACTTCTTCCAGGCGTCCGAATACCCCTTGTAGAGGCTCTTGCCTTCGGGCAGCAGGAGCATCCGCTTGGCCATGTCGGGACGGTGTTCGGTAGGGACGTGATTGAACGCGGGGTCAGCATCACGGGACATCAGGTCCTTGATGGCTTCGCCGGTCGTGACATAGTTGCCCTCTTCCAAGAGGGGCTTGGGGTGGAAGTTCTGGGCCCCGATGCGGTTACCGATGAAGATGACACGGTGGCGCTTCTGGGGGACGCCGTAGTCGGCCGCACAGAGGGTCGTGACGTTCATCTCATAACCGGCCTTCTTGAAGTCCTCGATGATCATGCGTTCGACGGCGCCGTTCAGCATCGTGCGAAGGCCGACGACGTTCTCGCAGACGACGAACTCGGGCTGCAGGTGCTTCACGATCTCCAGGAGTTCGCGGTAAAGGGAGTTGCGGGGATCGTAGACGATACGATTTCCCGCCATGCTGAAGCCCTGACAGGGGAAGCCGCCAGCGACGACCGTGAGTTCACGACCATCCAGGCCCTTCTTAACCTGACCGTAGAACTCCGCCTTCTTCTCGGGAAGGCAGATGTCGCCTTCGACGAAGGGGTGATGGAAGTTGCGTCGGTAGGTCTTGCCAGCCTCAGGGAACCAATCGAGTCCGCAAACGCCTTCGAAGCCGGCAAGTTCCATCCCCTTGGAGATGCCCCCGGCGCCGGAGAACAGGTCGACGAAGGTACACTTGGAGCGACCGGGCTTCTTCCAAAGATTGCCGATATCGACCCAATTGACCTGGTCAGGCTGACGCTTCTCGACGGGTGCCTTGAATCGCTTCGAGGGCACTATCTTGCCGAAAAGGTCGCGCACAAAACCTTCGGCGACCTGCCCCTCCCCGCGTACGAGCGCGTCCAGAGAGTCGACGTCGACCTTCCAGTTGCCCTTTTCACGGCTAGCCTTGAGCTGGCCGCCGGCGATGTATCGACGAACGATCTTAAGGGATACTCCGAGCCGGTTAGCGGCATCAGGGATGCTGCAGGTGCTGTATTCGTCAGGCTCCTCCTCGATGGACATACCCCCCTAAGTAGCCACCCCCAGACGGGCATCAACCCATTTCAGCCACCTTGACAGCCACTCTGGCGAGGGGACAATGGGGCTATGGCAAAAATCGCGCTCTGGAAGCTAGCGGAGAAAGTCCTGCAACCTGATTCGAAAGGATGCTCCAGGCTGGTGACCAAGGAAGAAATGGTTAGCCAGTTCCCCGAACTTGAGCATAAAAACGGTTGCAGTTGGGGCCGTAGCGACGGCCCCTTGGCAAGAAAGTACGTCCTGAAACGTGTCGTCAAAGGCCACGAAGTATACGGCTACCAACTTGCCGGATTCGCAGCCCAGTCGGACTTCAAGTCCATTCGAGCAGACATCAAGAAACAGATTAGCCAACTCCCCTGTGTCGTAACAGGCGTGAGCCCTGCGGACACGGAAGTAGCCCGAATCGAATGCGACCACAAAAATGGCCGTTATGACGACGATCGACTCGAGGAAGCTTCCAGTCAGTACGTGACCGATTTCCAACCCCTACATCGTAACGTTAACCTGATCAAACGAAGCCACTGTAAGCGCTGCGAGCAAACTGGAAAACGGTTTGATGCCACGACGATTGGCTTCAGCGCCCCGTGGACGCAAGGCGGGCCCACGCGGCCTGACAGCCCAAAGGGATGCGCCGGATGCTATTGGCATGACGTGAAAGACTTCCACGCAAAGGTCAGCGCCGGCTATCGCTACATCCAAGGGCGGGGCTAAGTCTCGCTGGGTACGAGATCAATCGCGAATAAGCACGTGTTGGTCGATTTGCGCCTTCAAGATAGCGACCCGTTTAAGTGCTGTTGATAATTTAGTGAACGAACGGTCTGAGGGTAGTTGCACGATGGCCTAAGTCAGGCATACAGGTTGGGAGTCCGAATGCCCCTTCGCATTGCACAGTTCATAGGATGGTCTACCCCCCTCGCCAATGGGGTTGCCTCACGTCTGCTTGAAGATCGGCCCGGAGCACCCATCGACCTAGGCAGCCACCGTGTCATTGTCCCGTCGAGCTTCGCATCCCGTCTGATCCAGGAGGAGTTGGCCAAGCAGGCGCCAAGCGGGGTACTTCTCCCCGTTTTTCAGACCCCGACAGATTTCCTGAATTTCGGAGATAAGAACACTCAGGCGGCGAGTTCGGCGGATGCGTTGATGGCTTGGATCGAGGTCCTTCAGGCGACGGATCGCTCTACCCTGTCCCAACTGTTCCCGAACGGTAAGCCGGGACGGTTCACTTTTGAGGAAGCGAAGCGGCTGGCGGAGACGTTGTTCGAACTACGCGATGAATTGGGCGGTTCAGCCCAAGGGCTCGATTTCGCCGGCGTAGCCGCCCTGCCCAAGAACCCAGAGGCATCCCGCTGGAACGACCTGGCGACGCTGGAGTCAGGTTACCGCGATGTACTGACCCGGCGTGGGCTGAAGGATCACAACGACCTCCGTTCCGAACTGGCCCGCGGCGAAGGCAAGCCGGAAGGTGTCACGCATATATGGCTGGTCGGGCTGACCGACCCGCAGCCACTCTTCATTACGGCCCTGGAACGCCTGCAGGAACACTTCGCCATCCAAGCCATCGTCGGGGCTGATTCGGATGAGGCGGCGAACTTCGATCCGTGGGGCCGCCCCCTGCCGGACAAGTGGGTCGACCGACGCTCGGACTGGAAAGACTACGCCCAAAGCGTCCACGTCGTGGGCGATGCCCCGGGCGCCCTGAAGAAATTGCGCACGCTGCTCGGCGACACGCTGCCGACCGACGGCGTGCATGCGGTCTGCGCCTGCGATCGAGAAGTCGACGCCCCGAAGATCGCGGCATTGATCCATTCGCTGGGCGCCGATGCGGTGAACCCGCTCGGGGTCGCCCATGGCTCGCACGGCCTCCATCACGCCCTCCGCGCGTGGAGTCATTGCCTAGGAGCCCAGGAACCCGACTTCGAAGCCCTGCGTGAAGCCCTGCGCATCCCGGACTTGGTCCGCATGACCACGGGCGGCGCCACCCCGGTGGCCTTCACCGAACTGAACGAGCAACTCGACGTCGCCGACCGCACGATGCTGCGAGGCGCCGTCAGCGAGGTCTGCGCCCAGATCGCGAGCCTACCCAAGCCCGAGGACGATTTCCGCAAGGAGGCCGACTACGCGGCGATGCAGAAGCTCCCGCCTCGGCTGGAGGCCTTGCTAAAACTCCGCGAAGAGCAGTTGGCGATGTCCTGGCAGGAAGCCTTGGAGTCGACGATCTCGCTGCTGACCGTCGGAAAGAAACTCCGTGAAGATGACCCGGACGGCGCGTTCGCGATCGAAGTCGCCGAGGCCATCCTCGAAACCGCCAAGGAGATCGAGGCCGCCCATGAGGCCGGAGAAACGGAGCACACCCACGAACAGCTGATCGGACTGACCCTGGATGCCGCAAGCACCCAACGCCACCGACGCAGCGACGCCCAGGAAGCGGTCAACCTCCCCGGCTGGGTCGAAGCCCCGTGGGACCCGGTCCCTCACATGATCCTGTTCGGGCTGAACGATCACCTGATCCCGCGGGTCACCCACGCCCACCCCTACCTGCCGGCGAGCCTGCGCACCCTGGCCGGATTGCCGACCAATGAGGCCGTCTTCGCCTCCGCGGCGTTCACCTTCGAGCAGCTCTGGCGTCGGAGGCTCGGCCACGGCTGGCTGGACGTCATCGTCCCCCAGCAGGATGCCGACGGCAACCCCCTGCGCCCTTCCCGCCTGCTCTTCCAGGCTCCGGACGAGTCCCTGGGCTCCCGGGTCAGCCACCTGTTCGCGGACGCGCCTAATAGCGACGCCCAGCCCTACTGGGAGATCTCGGATGCGCACAAGTTCGTCCCCCTCGCCGACGCCCCAGGCGCGGCTCGCGTCCTGAAGTCCATCTCCGCGACGGCCTTCAAGACCTACCTCGCCGATCCGGCCGAGTTCTGGCTCAAGCGGGCGCTGCGCATGGATGAGGTCAAGCACGGCAGCATCGAGCTCGACGCCGCCGGCTTCGGCTCACTGGCGCACGGAGCGCTGGAGATCTTCGGCAACGACAACCTCGACAAGGCCGTCACCGACCGCGACGAGATCCACCGCCAGCTCATGGCCTGCCTGGGCAAGCATGTCGAAGCCCACTTCGGCAATGACCCGTCGACCGCCATCCGCCTGCAAATCGAAGCCGCGCGGGGGCGCCTGAGCGCCTTCGTCGAGACGCAAGCTAAGATGGCCGCCGAAGGATGGGTCATCAAGGCCGTCGAAGGAGACCTACCTGAGGATGACATCCTCGGGATCAAGATCACAGGGTCGTTCGACCGATTGGACTTCAACACCCTGACCGGCGAATGGCGGGTCTATGACTACAAGACCTTCAACTACGCCAAGAACCCGGTCGGCACCCATACCGCGACGGGACACACCGGTGAGCCCTTCATCGCCGAAGTACGGAAGCGTAACAAGAAAGGCGAGGATACTGGACTGACTAGGCTCATCCGCTGGAAGGATCTGCAACTGCCCGTCTACCACCGCTCGCTGAAGCAGGGATGGACCGGCATCGGCAAGGATGACGTCCTCCATGTCGGCTACCTCTGCCTACCCTCCAAGGTCAGCGACAC
>CAIRWP010000081.1 GCA_903882335.1 uncultured Opitutia bacterium
AAGCTGCTGAAATCTCTCCCGCAGATCGCCGCCATCGCCAAGGCCTTGGGGCGGGCAAAGTCTTCGGACAAAGAAGTCGGTCCGGAGGAGCGTATCATGGCCAAGGTCTCCCGGGTCCGTGAGGAGCTCCAGTGGGTCGAGGCCCCGCACGCACGCACCCACACGGACGGAATCCACAAGTCCGACGATATTCCGCGCATGCTCCCGATGGAGGGGTCGCTTTACCGCCATCCTGTCTTCCGTAAGCTTTGGAAGGCCAAGCTCATCGAGCGAACGCTGGCCTGCTATCAGATCAAGGGCATTGAGAAGCGCAGCATCTTCTCGGAGGAATGGGTGGAGGAGGAGCAGGTGGTACGTAAGAAGCTGGAGCGCGGTCCGATCATCGTGTGCCTTGACACCTCCGGCTCCATGCAGGGCGTACCTGAGACGGTGGCCAAGGCCATTACACTGGAAGCTATGCGGCTCGCCCATGCCGAGGGGCGGGACTGCCTGCTTTACGCCTTCAGCGGGATGGGCGATGTCACCGAGCATGACCTCGACCTGAGCCCGGCCGGCATCGAGAGCTTATGCGCATTCCTTTGCATGTCATTCCACGGAGGGACCGATATCTCCGGGCCGATCAGGGCTGCTACACGGAAACTCGATGGGGCAAAGTGGAAGAGGGCGGATATCATCATGGTCTCTGATGGGGAGTTCGACGTTCCCGGCGAAACACAGCAGACCCTCGAGGAAGCCAGGAAGAAGCACGGCCTTCGCGTTCATGGACTACTCGTCTCCAACGGCTACCATGGCTCTTGCGGACTGAACTCGATGCAGAGCCTGTGCGACCCCGTGCACGTCTTCCGCGACTGGGAGGAGGTCAGGGGGCTATAAACGCAGTAAACTGCGACCGCGGTAACGGTCCTCGCAAGTCAGCGGAGACCTGGCCCCTTGGGATACGGCTCTATTAAATTCCGAAGAATTGGCTTCTACTGAAAACTCAATGACTTACATTTTATCAAGCATGCCCCAGATTGCTATCATCGGCTACGGCATCGTCGGTCAGGCCGTCGGCGCCGTCTTGGCGGCCAAGGTGAAGGGCTCTAAGGTGTCGGCCTTCGATCCCCGGCAGCAGCCGAGAAGGGTTGGCCCGGTGCGCGTCGCCTCGTCTTTCAAGGTGGCCGTAAAAGAGGCGGATTATGTCTTTCTCTGCGTCCCGAGTCATCTCAACGGTCAGGCCATTGATGGTAAGGGCTGGAAGCGTTTGGCCGCGCAAATCGTTAAACATGTCCGCCCGGACGCAATCATCGTCATTAAGTCCACTTTGGTGCCTGGCGATGTCGCCGTGCTCGAAGAATTGACCAGCCGCAAGGTGGTAGTCTGCCCCGAGTTCATGGCGGAGGGCACGGCGGAGCGAGACATCCTCAACCCGCACCGGGTATTGATCGGAGGAAGCGACAAGGAGGCCGTTGATTCTGTCATCAGATTGTACCGCCACTGGGTCCCTGCTTCGCGCATCATCCGCATGGATGCTTGGTCGGCCCAGCTGACCAAGCTCTTCGCCAATGCGATGCTGGCACAACGTGTCAGCTCGATCAATTCGGTGGCGGCATTGTGCGAACACGGGGGCGGCGACGTATGTGCTGTTTCCAAGGCTGCCGGCA
>CAIRWP010000082.1 GCA_903882335.1 uncultured Opitutia bacterium
GAGCTATTCGCCCGACACGGATGGCAACGCGGCCCGGTGACGCTGCGCCAACTGAGCCAACCAGCCGATCCGCATCGGCCGACGAACTTTCTCATGAAGTTGCGCGCCCTCTTCGGCATGCAAGCCCGGGCCGAAGTCATTGCCTATCTGCTGGCCGAAGAGTCGGGGCATCCGGGCGAGATGGCCGTGCGGCTCGCGTATTTCCCCAGGACCCTCCAGACGACGCTGAATGACCTAGCTCGGTCCGGCCATTTGCAGTGCCGGCGTGAGGGCCAGGAAAAGCGATTCTGGCTCCGCCGCGACGACTGGCGCTTCCTGCTCACCTGGGCTGCCGCCTCGGGTGAAAGCGCGCCTGAGTTTCCGCACTGGGTGGATTGGTCTTCAGTTTACGTCGCCCTGGAGTCGGTCGCCCGGTTCCTGAACCGACCGGATCTGGAGCGTGCCTCATCGGCCGTGCAGGCCATCGAGCTTCGGGCTTGTCTTGATACGCTGGACCCCGCGTTCCTCCGCGAAAGCATCCACGTCCCGCCCGGGGCCACCGGGGCGGCCTACGTGGCGGCGGTCCTGGCCGAGCTTGACCGACTCCTCAAGTAGCCGTGCTGATTGCTTAAGGGGTGCGGTGACGGGCACCAACGGGTAACAGTTAGTTCTGGCGCACGGCGCCTCATCCACCTAATACATCAGGGCGTAGTCACCGGTCACCGCGATCTGCATTCGTCGACCGATAGCGTCGCGGTCAAGTGCATCGGACCGCCCCATGGGGTCACGACCATTCGAGTGAATGGCGCTTAGAAACGCCTCCCGCGTCTTTACCGGCAGGCGCTCGATAAACTCGACCACGTCGATGGGGAGCAACCACCGGTAGGCCATCGCTCAAGTGGTCAACCTACGGTCCATCTCTTCCAAGGTGACCCAGTTCTCGGGTGAATCGTCATCAATCTTCCGCGCCATCTGGGCGCGATAGTCTACCAAATCCTTGTGCCTCAACGAGACTAAGAGGGCAGCTAAACGCCTGCGTTCATCCACAGGCAGCGCTTGTACTTCAGCGCAAATTTCCTGAATGCTCACTTCCTTAATTTACGCCGGCGAGTTGGCGTTGGCAACCGCAGGTGCGAATTGGGGAGAGTTGCGAGGGCAACTGGAGGATCCGGGGTGTGAACCTCACCGGGCCCCGGCCGCGGAGTCCACCGGCCGGACAGCGGCCTCGCCCCGGATGAAGGCGATCAAGTCGCGCAGTTCCTGGGGAGAACGCCCGGCCTCCAAGCCCTCGGGCATGAGCGACAGGCCGGTCGAGCGCAAGGAGCGGATCCTCGTCCTCGGCAGCACGACCCTCTGCTCGCCGGCCTGCCGGAGGGTCACCGAATCGCCGCGCTGGGCCTCCAGCAAGCCGGTGATCGTTTCGTCGTCCACGGTCTCGGCCTGATAGGCCACGAACGCGGGGTTCATCGCCATGTTCGGGTCGAGGATGTTGGACAGCAGGTCCTCCACGCTGCGATGGGCCGAACCGGCCAACTCGGGTCCTACGCGCATGCCGACCTCGCCCATCCGATGGCAATGGGCGCAGGACGATTCGAAGACCTTGCGGCCCCGGGATGCGTCCCCACCGGCGGGCAGCTTCGCCAGCCACTCGTCCACCACCTTGCTGCGGTTGGAATACTCCTCGTCACTCCAGAAACGGGCGGCGCGGGTGCGGATCTCGACGGACCCTCCCCGCATCAGTCGGCGGCGCTGCTCGAGATCGAGGTTCAACTCGCCCACGCGGATCGCTCCCGATTCGACCGCCCCGAGGAGATCCCCATGGAGGGCTCGGCGTTCGGCCAGCAAACGACCAGCACGGCCCCGCAGCGCGGGCGGCAATCCGGACCAACGGTCCACGAGCCATCGCCCCAACCGGGGTGGTTGGAGGCGTTCCAGCACGTCGAAGGCCGCCGTCTGTATCTCGGCTTCTTCGTGGGGCGCTCCGAGCAGGCGCGAAAGCCCCTCGAGCCAGGTGGCCGGGGCCTCGGCCAACTCCATGGCCCGAAGACGAGGCAGGCGCACCACGACCGGCAAGGCGGCGTTGGTGGCCATCTGGAAGGACTCGGCCAGCGCCTGATTCACCCCGGGATCGGAAGGCGCCTGGAGACGGCGCATCAATCGGAGCGCCGAAATCCACTCGGGCGCCGCGGGTCGCGCAGCGAGGACGGTCACCGCACAGAGGGCGGCCGGTGCAACGGGAGGGACCTTTCCGGAACGGGCCAAACCGGATTCCAACCCTTCCAAAAGCGCGCCCCGCAGCGCCGGGACGCCCTGCAAGGCCTCGAGCAGTTCCAGCGAAACCGCGAAGTCGCCGGGAGCCGAGGTGGCTTGGACCGCCACCGACTCGGCGAGGTCTTGCAGCGCCGCGGCGAGGCTGGCATTGAAAGCCTTAGCACCTTGCGGCAAAGGCTCCGCCAATCGCCGCAACACCTGACCGGCCTCGCCCGGCCGCAGCGAGCCCAAGACCGCCCGACGAGTCCACGGACTGGAAGCATCGCGCCAATACAGCGCCGCCAGCGCATCCACCGAGTCCGGGGTGCCCACCGCCGCCAGTGATTGGGCCGCCTGGAACCGGATCCGCGGGAGGGCATCGCGGGAAAGCTCCAGCACCCGGGCTTGGAGTCGGGCTTCCGAGGCCAGCCACGGTTCGGACCAGCGCAGGGCGTTCTCGCGGACGCCAGGGTGCGGATCGGCCAAGGCTGTCATCAGGTCGGCGGGTTGCAGCACGCCCAAGACGCGGAGAGTGGCCAGGGCATGCAAGCGGCCCTCGGGTCGGACCTTCGAGGTGGCCAGCCGGCGAAGGGCCGGAGCCGTCTCGCGAGCCTGGCGTTCATGGAGAAGTCGCTGAGCGGTCCCTCGAACCCAGGGATTCGGGTCGCCCAAATGGCGGACCCATTGGTCGGGGGTCATCGCCGAGAGACGGGGAAACCGCCGGGGCGCACCGCCACGCGGGGTGATGCGATGGATGCGACCTCGGTCCTGGCCGGCCCGCAAATCCAAGGAGTCCCGGACCTTCTGCGGGATGTAATCCGGGTGTTCGATGACCTCGCGCTGCATGTCGAGCAGGTAGAGAGCGCCGTCCGGTCCCGTCTCGAGGCCCACAGGACGGAACGATGGGTCGCGGCTGGCGAGGAACTCCCGGTCGGAATCCTCGAAGGCCCGCGAGGCGCGGAACACCGGCCCGTCCGGACGGATCACGTCGCGGTGCACCAGATGCCCCACCACATCGCAGACGAAGACCGATCCCTGCAGGTCTCGGGGGAAGATCGGTGATTCGCAAAGACCCATCCCGCCCGCCGCCGAAAAATGCCCCGCCTGTTCCGGGTGGTTGGGGCGAGTCTCGGGTTCCGAGATCGGAAAGATCTGCGCCATGTCCCCATGGTCGGAGATGCTCCCGGTGATGGCCACCGCCGGGAACCCCGGATTGCGCCGCGCATGGGCCAGCGGCAGGAAGCGGTGCTGGATGTGGTCGATGTTGTAGGTTGTGAACCCACGGCCCCAGGCATCGAACACGAGGCCGAATCCGCCGCCGGTCCGAGCGGTCAATTCGACCTCGCCCGTGTCCGGATCGAAGGCGAAATCGTGGTCGCCCAGCACAACGGACAATCCCTCCCGGAGCGGCGAAGTGAGCCGACCGCCATTGCCACCGTTGGCCACGTGGACCCGGCCGTCGAGATGATAGCGGAGGCTGTTGGCCAGCGAATCACTGACACCGAGCCCCAACCCACGGAGGACGACCGTACGCCGGTCCGCACGGCCGTCGCCGTCGGTGTCCTGAAGGAAGACGATCTCCGGCGGAGCCAGTGCC
>CAIRWP010000083.1 GCA_903882335.1 uncultured Opitutia bacterium
CGGCAACGCCACCCTGCTCTACTACCTCTCCGAGGAAGGCGACGAGGGGCGCAAGGCCTGGAACGAGAAGCGCGCCCCGGACTTCGGTCGGTTCCCTTGGCTACCGTGAACCCGCCCCGCGTCACCGAACGCGCGCAAGGCCTCGCCCGCGAGACGCTGCGCCCCGGGGACCTCGCGCTGGACGGTACGGCCGGTAAAGGACGGGATACCGCCTGCCTCGCCCAAGCCGTCGGCCCCGCCGGGCATGTCCACGCCTTCGACCTCCAACCGGCGGCGCTGGAAGCCACGCGGGCGCTCTGCGCCCAGGAGGGACTGCTCGAACGCGTCACCCTGCACCTGCGCAGTCACGCCGAGCTTCGCCGGGCATTGCCACCCGGACACCTCGGGCGCCTCGGCGTGGCCCTCTTCAACCTCGGCTACCTCCCGGGCGGCGACACCCGCATCATCACCCAGCCGGACTCGACCCGCGAAGCCCTGCGCGCCGCCCACGCCGAACTCCGGGCCGGCGGGCGACTCATTTGCGTGGCTTACACCGGACACCCCGGCGGCGAAACGGAAGCCGACGTCGTCCGAGCCTTCGGCCGGGAGCGCGACCTAGCCGGCGATACCGTTGCGATGGACACCGAGGCGGACGGCAGCGGGCGCCCCTGGATCCTTTGCGTGACGAGGCCTGAGTAGATTCTCTAAGGATAAGCCTGCTTTGCGGGCCAAGATGACCATGCGCACAAATCCGCATGCAGCTCTACGTCGATGAGTCCGGCGACCCTGGCATGAAGACAGCGTCCGGTTCATCCCGTTACTACCTTGTCGCGACGCTCATCATCGAGGACTTGGATAATCAAGGGAAAATCGAGGAGGCCCTGCGTTCGACTAAGCAAAGCCTGCGGCTACCGCCTTCGTTTGAATTCCGGTGGTCTCGCAACAACGGAAGGATACGGAAAGCCGTCATCGACTCCATCGATCAAGGCTGGTTCAGGTGGCGCTACTGCATCAACCGGAAGGAAAAACCCGTTGAGTTCCCACCCGCGGACCTCCTCGGAGCAGCCTTGATCGAATGCCTGAAAATTCCACCGCCGCTCACCGAAATCACCCTGAACATCGACGGCGAAAGCTCACCGCAAGGGCTAGGCACGAGTTTCAGGCAAACCTTACGCACTTCTTCAACGATTCATCCGAGGGATTTGGTAAAAATCAGGTTTCTCGACTCAAGACGCACCCCCTGCCTTCAGCTCGCGGATTATCTTGCGGGCATGAGCGGCAGGTGGCACCGGAAGGGCGAACCCATGGATAGCCGTTGGTTGAAAAGCCTGGATGGCTATAAGGTTAATTAAGGGTGCGATAGGCCTATCCCAAGGGAAAGCGTCCACTGCGGAAACCTTTCAGCCTACCCGCAACCCAAGTTCAAAATAGCCGGGGCCGCCTGACCGTCAAGCCCGTGGACCCCCCAGTCCGCATCATCCCCACCCTCGTTTGCCTTCGGAGCGCTTCCTGCTCTACTGACCCCATGACCGCCCCCCGCCGCATCATCCTGACCGGAGCGACCGGCCTCATCGGGCGGTCCCTCAGCCGCGCGCTGTCGGCTCGTGGTTACGAGGTCGTACCTTTCCGCTCCCGCCACGCGGGCCCGACCTCGATGGATCACGCCACCGGCGCGATCGACCGGGCGACCCTCGAGGGCGCCCACGCCGTCATCCATCTCGCGGGCGAGTCCATCGCC
>CAIRWP010000084.1 GCA_903882335.1 uncultured Opitutia bacterium
ATCCCCGACCGCATCGAGGTCGGCACCTACCTCGTCGCCGGCGCCATCACCGGCGGCGACGTCACCGTCCAGGGCGCCGAGCCCGCGCACCTCGAGGCCTTCCTCGGCAAGCTCCGCGAAGCGGGCGTCGCCGTCGAGACCGGTCCGGGTTTCATCCGGGCCCACGGCCGCCCGACCCGGCCGGTCGACATCGTGACCGCGCCGCACCCCGGCTTCCCCACCGACCTGCAGGCGCAATTCATGGCGTTGCAACTGCTCGTGCCGGCCCGCAGCACCTTCACCGAGAAGGTCTATCCGGCCCGCTTCATGCATGCCGCGGAGCTGCAGCGCATGGGCGCCGACATCGCCATCGACGGCGCGGTCGCCAGCGTCCACGGCGGCAAGCCGCTCTCCGGCGCGCCCGTGATGGCCTCCGACCTGCGCGCCTCGGCCGCCCTGATCCTCGCCGCGCTCGCCGCTCAGGGCGAGACCTGGGTCCAGCGGCTCTACCACCTCGACCGCGGGTACGAACGCTTCGAGGAGCGCCTGCGGGCCCTCGGCGCCGACGTCGCGCGCCGCCCGGCCGCCGACCTGCCGAAGGGGTTCGCCGAGGACTGAAGGTTGCCAAGGCCCGCCGACTCCGCACGGTGAGCGCATGGCCCGAGCCCAGCGACCCGCCGATGAACCGACCCCGCCGAGCGGAGGCAAGGACGGCGTGGCCCGGACGGACCGCGCGCTCGACGCCGGCCTGCGTCCGCCGCGGCTCGACGACTTCGTGGGCCAGCCGCGCACGGTCGAACGCCTGCGCGTGATGATCGGCGCGGCGCGCCGCGAAGGCCGCACGCTGGACCACATCCTGCTCCACGGTCCGCCCGGCCTCGGCAAGACGACGCTGGCCATGATCCTCGCCGAGGAAATGGGCCGGCCTATCCGCGTCACCTCGGGTCCGGTGGTCGAGAAGGCCTCCGACCTCGCCGGCCTGCTCACCAGCCTGCAGGAGGGCGAACTGCTCTTCATCGACGAGATCCACCGCATCCCGAAGACGGTCGAGGAGTTCCTGTACTCCGCGATGGAGGACTTCCGTATCGACATCATGATCGACCAGGGACCGAACGCGCGTTCCGTCCGGCTCGACCTGCCGAAGTTCACGCTGGTCGGCGCGACCACGCGCACCGGCCTGCTCACCGCGCCGTTGCGCAGCCGCTTCACCCTCCAGACGCGCCTCGACTACTACACGCGCGAACAGCTGCTGAGCATCGTCGGACGCAACGCCGGGCTCCTCGGCCTGGACCTCGACGCCGGCGGCGCCGCGGAGGTCGCCCACCGCGCCCGCGGCACGCCCCGCATCGTCAACAACCTGCTGCGCTTCACCCGCGACTACGCGCTCGAGCGCGCCGACGGCAAGGCGGACCGCGCCGTCGTCGCCGCCGCCCTCGAGCTCCTCGAGATCGACCGGCACGGGCTCGATGACATGGACCACCGCTTCCTCCGGGCGATGGCCGAGAAGCACGCGGGCGGGCCCGTCGGACTCGGCAGCATCGGCGCCGCCATCGGGGAGGACGCCCACACGCTGGAGGAGGTCCATGAGCCGTTCCTCGTGCAGGAAGGCTATGTGACCCGCACCCCGCAGGGGCGCGTGCTGACCGAGAAAGGCTGGCTGGCCGTCGGCCTGCACCCGCCCGGTCGCCCAGCTTAACTCTGACGCTGGACAACGGCGGACTCCCTCCGCTAAGTTCCCCCTTTCCACTCATGTCGAAACGCTGGGTCATCAAACTGGGTTCGGGCCTCCTGACGCGCAAGGACGGCAAGGTCGACCGCGTCCAGATTGGCCGCATCGCCGACCAGGTCGCCGGCCTCATGAAGCGCGGCATCGAGGTGGTCATCGTCTCCTCCGGAGCCGTCGCCGCCGGCATGACCGCCATGGGCCTGGAGAAGCGCCCGAAGGACGCCCGCGAGCTGCAGGCCTGCGCCACCGTCGGCCAGCCCGAGCTGATGTCGGTCTACGGCCGCCACTTCGCCCGCCACGGCCTCCTGGGCTCGCAGATGCTCCTGACCTACTGGGACCTCGACAGCCGCGCCTGCACGCGCAACGCCCGCGCGACCCTCGACCTCCTGCTCAAGCGCAAGCGCTTCGTGCCGATCATCAACGAAAACGACGCCATCGCCGACGAGGAGCTCCGCGTGGGCGACAACGACCGGCTCTCCGCGCACGTCGCGGCGCTGGTGGGCGCGGACCTGCTGGTGATCCTCTCCGGCGTCGACGGCCTCATGACCAAGTCCGACGGCACGGGCGACCGCATCCCGAAGGTGACCAAGCTCGACGACGCCATCCGCGGCCTCGCGGGCGGCGCCGGCTCCGAGCGTAACGTCGGCGGCATGGTGACCAAGCTGCAGGCGGCGGAGATCGCCGCCGAAGGCGGCGTCGACACAATCATCGCCCACGGCCGCCGGCCGCAGGTGCTGCTCGAGCTCGCCGCCGGCAAGAAGCTCGGCACCCGCTTCTCCCTGCGATGAGCGACCTGCTCGCGCGCGTGACCGCCCTCGCCTTGGCGGCGAAGAAGGCCTCCCGCGCCCTAGCGCTCGCCCCTGCCGCGGTCCGCGACCAGGCCCTGCGCGCCGCCGCCGCCGCCCTGCGCGCCGACGAGGCTGCGATCCTCGCGGCCAACGCCGAGGACCTCGCCCTGGCCCGCGCCAAAGGCCTGGCCGAGGCCATGGTCGACCGCCTGCGCCTCGACCCTGCCCGGCTCGAGGCCATCGCCGTCGCCTGCGAGGACGTGGCCAAGCTGCCCGACCCGGTCGGCGAGGTCACTGAGGATTGGACGCGCCCGAACGGCCTGCGGATCGTCCGTCGCCGCGTGCCCATCGGACTCGTCGCCATCATCTTCGAGTCGCGCCCCAACGTCACGGTCGACGCCGCCGCGCTCTGCCTCAAGTCCGGCAACGGCTGCGTGCTCCGCGGCGGCAGCGAGGCGCTCCGCACCAACCTCGCCCTCGCCCGCGCCTTCGGCGCCGGCCTGCGCGCCGCCGGCCTGCCCGCCGAGGGCGTGACGCTCCTCCCCTTCACCGACCGCGAGGCCGTGCCGGCCCTCGGCTCGCTCCGGGGTATCGTCGACATCATCGTGCCGCGCGGCGGCCCCGGTCTCATCGAAGCGGTCGTCAACTCCGCCAAGGTCCCGGTCATCAAGCACGACGCGGGCATCTGCCACGTCTACGTGCACGCGCGCGCCGACATGGCCAAGGCGCTGCCGATCATCATCAACGCCAAGTGCCAGCGCCCCAGCGCCTGTAACGCGGCCGAGACCGTCCTCATCGACGCCGCGATCGCGCCGACCTTCCTGCCCGGCCTCGCCGCCGCCCTCGCGGCGCGGCGGACCGAGGTCCGCGCGGATGCCCGCGCCCTCGCCCTCATGCCCGGCGCCCGCGCCGCCACCGAGGCCGACTTCCGGACGGAGCACCTCGCCCTCATCCTCAACGTGAAGGTGGTGGCCGACCTCGCCGAGGCCGTCGACCACATCGAGACCTGCGGTTCGCACCACTCCGACGCTATCCTGACCGAGGACGAGGCAGCCGCCCGGTCCTTCCTGGCCCAGGTGGACAGCGCTTGTGTCTATTGGAACGCCAGCACCCGGTTCACCGACGGCGGGGAGTTCGGCTTCGGGGCCGAGGTGGGTATCTCGACCGACCGGCTGCACGCCCGCGGCCCCATGGGAATCCGCGAATTGACCACCTGGAAGTTCGAAATCACGGGCCAAGGCCAGGTCCGCTCCTGATTCGCGGGTTTTCCGTTTGACAGGCGGGGGGTCGGGGACCTTTGTTCACCTTCCTTTTGGCTGTCCGGGGTGGTAGCTCAGTTGGTTAGAGCGCCTGCCTGTCACGTAGGAGGTCGCGGGTTCGAGTCCCGTCCATCCCGCCAGCCAAAAGGACGCCTTTGACGGCCGCTTCGGCGGCCGGAGAAGCCCTGTCGCCGGGACGTCACCCGGACGGAGCCGACCTGTGCATCCTTTTTGCTTCCCCCCTCCCCCCTTGTGGACAGAAATCAACCTCACCCTATGAGCAAAAAAGTCCTGATCATCGGCGCGGGCGGCGTGGGCAACGTCGTCGCCCACAAGTGCGCCATGCTGACCGAGTATTTCTCGGAGATCATGCTGGCCTCGCGCAACGAGAACAAGTGCAAGGCCATCGCCGCCGACGTGAAGCAGGCGACCGGCCGCACGCTCCGCACCGCCGCCGTCGATGCCGACGACGTCAAGGCGACCGTCGCGCTCATCAAATCCTTCGGTGCCGACCTGCTGATCAACGTCGCCCTGCCCTACCAGGACCTGCCCCTGATGGACGCCTGCCTCCACGCCGGCATCCACTACGTCGACACCGCCAACTACGAGCCGCCGCACCTCGCGAAGTTCGAGTACTCCTGGCAGTGGGCCTACCGCGAGCGCTTCCAGAAGGCCGGCCTCACCGCCCTCCTCGGCTCCGGCTTCGACCCCGGGGTGACCAATGTCTTCTGCGCGTACGCCCAGAAGCACCTCTTCGACACCATCGAAACGATCGACATCATGGACGCCAACGCGGGCGACCATGGCGACCCGTTCGCCACGAACTTCAACCCGGAGATCAACATCCGCGAGATCACGCAGCGCGGCCGCTACTGGGAACAGGGCGAGTGGAAAGAGACCGACCCGCTGTCCCTGAAATGGGTGTACGATTACCCCGGCATCGGCCCCAAGGATAGTTACCTGCTGTTCCATGAGGAGCTCGAATCCCTGGCGATCAACATCAAGGGCCTGAAGCGCATCCGCTTCTTCATGACCTTCTCGCAGAACTACCTGACGCACCTGCGCGTGCTCGAGAACGTCGGCATGACCCGCATCGACCCGATCGAGTTCCAGGGACATAAGATCGTCCCAATCCAGTTCCTCAAGGCGTTGCTCCCCGACCCCGCGTCGCTGGGTCCGCGCACCAAGGGCAAGACCTGCATCGGCTGCGAGATCACCGGCGTCAAGGACGGCAAGCCCCGCAAGGTCTTCATCCATAACATCTGCGACCACCAGGAGTGCTACGCCGAGGTGAAGTCTCAGGCCATCAGCTACACCACCGGCGTCCCCGCGGCGATCGGCGGCGCCATGATCGCCTCGGGCCAGTGGACCCGGCCGGGCGTCTGGAACATGGAAGAGATGGATCCGGACCCGTTCATGGCCGAGCTGAACAAGCGCGGCCTGCCCTGGCACGTGAAGGAACTGGCCGTCTGACCGGCCCCCGACGAAGCCCGCCGCCCGGCGGGCTTTTCATTTGCGCCCCGTCCCGCGCCCGCCAACTTTTCCCCCGTGTCCGACGCCCTCACCGATGCCTTCGCGAAGGTCGACCTTGCCCAGGTCCCGAGTCCCTGCCACGTGCTGCACCGCGGCCTGCTGGAACAGAACCTCCGCATCCTGCGCTCGGTGATGGACCGCTCGGGCGCCAAGGTCCTCCTGGCGCTCAAGGGTTTCGCCCAGTTCAGCGAGGCGAAGCTCGTCTCGAAGTACCTTGTTGGGACCACGTCCTCGGGCCTGCACGAGGCCCTGCTCGGCCGCGAGGAGTTCGGCGGCGAGGTGCACGCGTATTCGCCGGCCTTCAAGGACGAAGAGTTCGCGCACCTGCTCCACATCGCCGACCACATCTCGTTCAACTCGCCTTCCCAGTGGAAGCGCCACCGGGCCGCGGCCCTCGCCGCCGGCCGAAAAATCTCCTTCGGCCTGCGGGTCAACCCCGAGCACGCCGAGGTCGACGTCGAGCTCTACAATCCCTGCGCGGCCGGCTCGCGCCTCGGCACGCTCCGCTCCGAGATCAAGGATCCGGCCGACCTCGACGGCCTCGAGGGCCTGCACTTCCATACGATGTGCCAGCAGGGCTCGGACGTCCTCGAGCGGACGGTCGCGGCCTTCGAGGCGAAGTTCGGCGAGTTCCTCCCGCGGATGAAGTGGGTCAACTTCGGCGGCGGTCACCACATCACCCGCTCGGGCTACGACCTCGACCGCCTCGTGCGCGTCATCACGGGTTTCCGCGCCCGCTGGGGCGAGCACCTGCAGGTCTACCTCGAACCCGGCGAGGCCATCGGCATCGGCACCGGCGTCCTCGTCGGTACGGTACTCGACCTGGTCCATAACGGGGTGGACATCGCCATCCTCGACCTCTCCGCGACCTGTCACATGCCGGACACCTTGGAGATGCCCTACCGGGCCGATATCGTCGGGGCGGACTTGCCCGGCAAGCTGCCCCATACCTACCGTCTCGGGAGCGCCACCTGCCTGGCCGGCGATGTCATCGGGGACTACTCGTTCGCGACCCCCCTGCGGGTCGGGCAGCGGCTGGTCTTCCTCGACATGTCGCATTATACGTTCGTCAAGAACACGACCTTCAACGGCGTCCCCCTGCCCGCCATCGCCAGCTTCGACCCGGCGACCGGACGGACGGAAGTGATCCGCCGCTTCGGCTACGCGGACTACAAGAACCGCCTTTCCTGAAGCCCGTAGGCGCTTGACCCCCGGGGGTTTTCGGCCAAAGTCGGGCGAAAATCATGAATCCCACCACCACCATCCTGAGCCTCGTGGCCGCCGCCCTCGCCGGCGTCACGATTGTGACCTTCAACGACGCCGACCTGGCCAAGCAGAAAGCCATCAAGGCCGAGGAGGAATCCATCGCCGCCATCCGCGCCTCGGGCGCCAAGGTCGCCGCTGCCGAGCGCAAGACCTTCGAGGCCGAAGTCCGCGCCAAGGCCGCCCTCGCCGGCGAAGCCGCCGCTAAGGACGCTGCCAAGGCCACCGTCGACAGCACGAAGAAGACCAGCGATGACCTGGCCCAAGCCCTCGCCGACCTGAAGACCGGTGCCACCAAGATCGCCGAACTCGAAAAGGCCCGCTCCGAAGCCGCCGCCCGCCTCAACGAGGTGAACGCCGAGATCGCCAAGCTCCGCGACGGCTCCGACCTCCGCGAAGCCGTGGCCAAGGCCAAGAAGGCCGAAGGCGACCTTGCCCAAGCTTCCATCGCCCTGCGCGAGGCCAACGGCAAGCTGACCGAGGCGACGACCAAGCTCGCGACCCTCGAAGAGGAGCTCGCTCGCCTCAAGGCCGACATGAAGGGGTTCGATAACCCTTCGCCGAACTACCGCGCGCGCTAAGCCGCCCCGCGGTTTCGCCCCGCAGACCCGGCCGACTGGCCGGGTTTTTTGTTGGCGGGCGCGGACGTTAAGCGGCGGAGTTTGCGCAGGAGACCGGAGCGAGCCGACGGGCACAGCTCATGCCCCCACAGCCGCAGCACGCGCCAGCCAGCGGCCCGAAGCTGACGGGTGTTCCGCCGATCGCGGGCCCGATTGGCCGCAACTTACGTCTCCAGAACGTCGCGTTGCCCGCGGGGTCGCGTACGGTGCCGAGAGCAGCCATGTCAGAAGCAGCCATCCACGAAGACCGCTCGGCGGCGAAGCGGGAAGACGGAGTCCGGTCGCACCTGCCAGGCGACGGTGCCACGTCCGCCCGTCAAGCGTCGTTGCCGACGCCACCCGGAGATGCCTTCCGTACGGAAGAGCCGGGCCAAGGTCCGTTCGGTGGACGCGTTACCTCGGCCCCGCACCTTGGCCATCAGGGCGCTGCGCTCGGCACGAGTATAGGTGTCGGCCACGCTCGCAGTCAGGACGAACGGCGGCCTGCCGCATAGCCCGGGTCAGGCGTCCGACCCGGACACGAAAGAGGGCCGGCATCGCTGCCGGCCCTCGAAGCACATCCTGGCCTACCAGGCTCAGTAGTTGAACTGGAGCTGGATGGCGAGGCGGCGGGCATCCTTAATGATGGAGGTGCCGGTGGCGTTGGTGCGCTCACCCGTGAGCGAGTACATCATCGAGAGCTCCACCTCAGGGCGCCACTGCCACTCGAAACCGAGGTCCAGGTCGTTGACGACCATCTTATGGGCGTTGGTGCCGAACTTGCGGGCGCCATCATAGTAGTTCCAGCGGACGAAGGGGATCAGTTCAGAGCCTTCGCCATACTGGTAGCGGTAGCTGGCCTGGACGTAGCCGCCCTCGAGATAACATTCGTCGATGATCGTGCGGGCGTTGTTCAGCTGAGGGCCCTGACCGGAGGTCCATTCGGCTTCGATGCCCCAAGGCTGCGGGAACATGATGAAGTGGGCGGAAGCGCGGCGATCCTTGAAGCCATCGGTTGTCTGGCGCTGAGTGGCGGCTACAGGGGTACCGACGCCGGTGATCGCGGCCGGAGTGACCATGAAGCGACCCGCGTAACCGCCGATGCCGGCTTCATACATCTGGCCGCTGGCGCTGACCCACGGGTAAGTGAAGCGGACCAGCGAGTGGACTTCGCCGTTGTTGTCAGCCTTGTTCAGGCCGGCGCCGGAGAAGAAACCAGCGGCGAAAACCGCGTAGTCACCCGAGCCTTTGAAGCCTTCGGCGTTGTGCTTCTTGAAGAGGGCACGGCTGGCCTTGTCGGCGTACATGTAGTAGACGCCCTGGTCGCGTTCGCCTTCGACCGCAGAGTTGAGGGCTTCCGGACGCTCGATGGCGAGGCGGTTCTGGGAGGACTGGAGATTCACCCAGCCGTAAGGCACCTTGGAGACGCCAACGCGGATGCGATGCTCCCTGTCCTCATCGAGGGCGATATCAGCGTAGATGTCGCGCGTTTGGAGGCCAAAGTTGCGGGAGGTGCCGGAGTCGACGCTGGCCGCCAAATCGAACTGGGTATAGAGAGATACACGGCCGATATCGCCCGTGATCTTGAAGCGGGCTCGACGAATGACGATCGACTGGACGGGGTCGACAGAGCGGTCGGCCGGGAGACCACCGATGAGCTTGGCGGCGTCATTCAGCTGTTCGGTCTGGCGGACCTGGGTGTAGCCGTCGATCTTCAGGGTTTCATACCAAGCGGCCTTCTTGGGACCTTCGGCCATTTTGGCCACGGCCGCGGACTCGAGCGCCTGCGCGCGCTCCTCGGCGGTGATGAGGCCCTTCTTGACGAGGATGTCCAAGGCGGGATTACGCTCGGCGGCGAGCGCGGTGTGAGCGCTACCTAGGACTGCGGCGGCGACGAGGAACTGCTTGATGCGGTGGTTCATGAGGTGGTGCGAATGCGAAGGCATCCTCTCATGCGATTGTTACGGTTTCATGGCTAACGGGGTAAGAGCCCGCAACAGCCCTATGGATTACTTAGCCCAGGAAAGGGGCCAATCCGGCGAAAACATCAACGAAACGCGGCGTCCAGCCCAGTTCGCGCCCGATCCGCTCCGCGGCGACGATTCGGTCCGGCTGCGTCCGCCCCCCTTTGGCCATCCGCGGGCCCGCGGGCGCAGCCGGGTCGAAGGTGGGGGCAACGTGCCCCAAGCGATCGGCCAGCCAAAGCACCAAGGCCTGCTTCGTGACGGGCCGGCCGTCGACGACGTTGTACACGCGCGGACCCACTCGACCGACCGTGCCAGCCAGCAGCAACGCCGAGGCCGCGTCGTCGCGATGCAGGTAGTTGATGCGGTGATCGACCCGTCCGCCGATCACACGCTCGCCGCGGCGTAGCTGATCGAGCAGGTGATGCCGACCCGGCCCGTACAGCCCGCCGAAACGCAGCACCCGCGCGTAGGGCAGGCCGGACTCGAGCACGGCCCGCTCCCCCGCGAGGATGGCGTCCGCAGTGGGCGCTCCGCCCACCGGCGAATCCTCATCGACGACGGAACCGTCATCTTGGCGGTAGACGCCGGTCGAGCTGGTGAAGAGGAAGCGCGTCGCGCCCACGGCCTGCGCCCAGGCGAGCGCGCGGCGGACGCCGACGTCGTAGGCGAGGGCGTAGGCCTCGGGGCCACCGCCGCCCGTGCTCGCGGCGTAGACGACGACGTCGAACGCGGCGGGCAAGGCGGACCAATCACCCGCGAAGAGATCGCAGGCCTCGGCCGCCAGGCCCTCGGCCCGGAGCCGGTCGCGTGAGTCGATGCTGCGCACCACGCCCAGCACGTCATGGCCAGCCGCCTTGGCCTGCCGGGCGAAGGCGGCGCCAACGTAGCCGCAGCCGAGCACGGCGATGCGCAGGGGTGTGCTCATGGACGCAGGAAGGTCGCCGCCCATTCGGCGGGCGTCGCCCCGGCGAGGGCCGAGAGCCCGGCGCGGAGCTCCGCGGCGTCCGCGGCGGCGGCGGTCCGGAGGGCAGGGTCGTCGACACAGGCCGAGAGTCGCGCGGCGAGCGCCCGCGGCTCGCAAGCCGACTGCAGGTACTCCGGCCAGGCCGGCCGCTTGAGGAGGATGTTGGCGATACCAAGGTGGTCGACCCGCCCGGCGATGAGGCGACGGCCGACAACCCAGGTCAACGGGTTCGCGCGATACACGACCGCCCCCGGGATACCCGCGAGGGCGACCGTGAGCGACATCGTGCCGGAACTGACGAGCGCGGCGCTCGCGCCGACGGGCCCCTCGGACACCGGGCGCAGGTCGATGCCCTTCGCGGCATCGCCGTACTCGGCGCAGAAGCGGTAAAGCTCGGCATGGACCTCGCCACCGGTGTGCAGGACCAAAGCGCGTCGTCCGGGGTGCGTCCGGCGGAAACGGGCGAAGGCCTCGACCAACGCGGGGAAGATTTTCCGTACCGGCTTGGGGCGGCTGCCCGGCAGCAGGAGGACCGGGCCCTCCGCCTCGTAGCGCAACGGCGATTCATGGCCGGCCTCGACGAACGGGTGACCGACGAAACGGGCGTCCAGGCCGGTGTCGGCATAGACCGCCGGCTCGAACGGGAAGATGGTGCCGACGCCATCGAGGTCCCGGGCCATGGTGAAACGACGCTTAGGCTTCCACGCCCAGAGCTGCGGGCTGACGTATTGGATCACCGCCGTCTCGCCGCCGCCGGCGCGGGACAGACCGCCGCGACGCAGGCGATCGGCCAGCCGAAGGTTGAGCCCGGGATAATCGACCAGGATCACGAGCCGGGGCTTCCAGCGCAGGGTCCAGGCGACCATGCGGTCGAAGAGTTTCCGGTAGAACGGGTAGGCGGCCAGAATCTCGACGATGCCGACGGCCGAGAAACCCGTCATGTCGAACAGCAGTTGGGCACCGGCCTCGCGCAGGCACGGGCCGCCGAAGGCCGCGATGCGCAGCCGCGGGTGGGCGGCGCGCAGTTCGGCCACGAGCTTGGCCGCATGCTGGTCCCCGGAGTGCTCACCGGCCACGACCAGCACGTCGACCTCGCCGGAGCGAGGACGGTCGAACGCGCCGGGGATGGCCGGGAACGAGCTCATCGGCGCGCCATGCCGGCGCGGATCTGCTCGGTGATCCGGATGGCGACCTCGAGGGCGGTACGTCCCAGCTCGCCGCTGACCTTCGGTCGGCTGCGGTCGCGGACGCACGCGGTGAACGAGGCGAGCTCGATGGCGAGGGGCTCGCCCTTCTCGATCGGGATCTCCTCCTTGGCGAAGCCGCCCTCGGCGGTCGGGTCGACGCGCACGGTGTGGCCCTTCTGGCCCATGAAGTCGATGGAGAGGTAGCCGCCGGTCTGGAAGACCCGGATCTCGCGGTTCTTCTTCAGCGAGACGCGGCTGGCGCTGAGGTTGGCGACGCAGCCGTTCTTGAACGCGATCCGGGCGTTGGCGATATCCTCGGTCTTCGTGACGACCGATACGCCGACGGCATCGATGCGCTCGACGGGCGAATGGGCCAGCTGCAGGACGATCCCGATGTCATGGATCATCAGGTCCAGCACGACGCCGACCTCGGTGCCGCGTGGCGTGAAGGGAGCCAGACGCTCGGCGGTGATGTAGCGGGCGTCGACGACGGCCTGCTCGAGGTAGGACATCACCGGGTTATAGTGCTCGATGTGCCCGACCTGGACGATGCGGTCGGCCTTGGCGGCGGCCTCGAGAATCTGGGCGGCCTCCTCGAGCGTGACGCAGATCGGCTTCTCGATCAGGAGGTGGACGCCCTTGGCCAGCAAGGGCAGCGCGACGGCGGCATGATGATTGGTCGGGACGACGACGCTCACAGCGTCGCAGGCGGCCGCCATCTCATCGAGGGTGGCGAAACGCCGGCAACCGTGCTTGGCGCAGATCTCGGCCGCGCGGGCGTCGTTCGGCTCGAAGATGCCGGCGAGTTCGGCGCCAGGCAGGCTCGAGTAGATGCGGGCGTGGTGCTGGCCGAGCGAACCCGTGCCGGCCACCCCGCAGCGGATGCGCGTAGCGGTCATGGCCGACAGGATTCAGCGGGCGCGGGGCTTCTTCAATCCGAAAACCCGCCGGCCACGACCTCGAAGGCGAGCGCTTCCCGGTCCCGGCGGACCCGGACGAGGCTGCCGTCCGGGATCTTGCCGCCGAGGAGGTCGCGGGCCAGGGGCGTCTCGAGCTCGCGCTGCAGGAAGCGGCGGAGCGGACGGGCGCCATAGACGATATCGAACCCGCGCGCGGCGATCCAGGCGAGGGCCTCGGGCGTGAGCTCGAGGCGGATGCGCTTGGCCGCGAGCCGGGCGTTGAGGCCCTGTAGCAGCAGGCCGGCGATGATCGCCACCTGTTCCTCGCCCAGCGGGCGGAAGAGCACGACCTCGTCGATGCGATTGAGGAACTCCGGGCGGAAGTGGCCGCGCAGGTCGGTCATGACGGCTTCGCGCACACCCTCGGTCAGGCCGAAGCCGGCGTGCTCGGCGATATGGCGGCTGCCGATGTTGGAGGTGAGGATGAAAATCGCATTACGGCAATCGACAGTCCGGCCCTGCGAGTCGGTCAGGCGACCGTCGTCGAGAACCTGCAGCAGGATGTTGAAGACCTCCGGGTGCGCCTTCTCGACCTCGTCGAGCAGGACCACCGCGTAGGGGTGGCGCCGGAGCGCTTCCGTGAGCTGGCCGCCTTCCTCGTGGCCGACGTAGCCGGGCGGCGCGCCGACCAGGCGGGAGACCGCGTGCTTCTCCATGTATTCCGACATATCGAGGCGGATCATCGCCTTCTCGTTGTCGAACAGCTCGACGGCGAGGGCCTTGGCGAGCTCGGTCTTGCCGACGCCGGTGGGGCCGAGGAAGAGGAAGGAGCCGATGGGGCGGCGCGGATCCTGGACGCCGGCGCGCGAGCGTTGGACGGCCTCGGCGACGGCGCGCACGGCGTCGTCCTGCCCGATGACGCGGGCCTTGAGGTTGTCGGCCAGGCGCAGGATCTTCTCGCGTTCGCCCGCGAGCAGTTTGCTCACCGGTACGCCCGTCCAGCGGGCCACCACCTCGGCGACCTCCTCGGGGGTGACGGTCTCGCGGAAGAGACCCGTGGCGGACTTCGCGCCGGACTCAAGGCGCGCGGCCTCCTTCTCGAGTTCGGGGATGACGCCGTAGCGCAGCTTGGCGACCTCCTCCAGCTTGCCCGCGCGCTCGGCGCGGGCCATCTCGGCCTTGGCGGTCTCCAGCTTCTCGCGGACGTCGCGGACCTTCGTCACGGCCTGTTTGTCGGCCTGCCAGCGGGCGCGAAACTCCGTCTGCTCCTCGCGGGCCTGGGCCAGCTCCTTGCGGAGCGCGGCGAGGCGGGCCTTCGAGCCGTCGTCCTTCTCGTGCCGAAGCGCGGACTCCTCGACGTCGAGCTGGAGCACGCGGCGGTTGAGCGCGTCGAGCTCGGACGGCACGCTGTCGATCTCGGTGCGGATCTGGGCGCAGGCTTCGTCGATGAGGTCGATCGCCTTGTCCGGCAGGAAACGCGCGGTGATGTAGCGGTCCGAGAGGGTGGCGGCCTCGACCAAGGCGGCATCCTCGATGCGCACGCCGTGGTGCACCTCGAAGCGCTCCTTCAGGCCCCGGAGAATGGAGACGGTGTCGGCCACGCTCGGCGGCTCGACCAGCACCTGCTGGAAGCGACGCTCGAGGGCGGGGTCCTTCTCCACGTGCTCGCGGAACTCCTTGAGGGTGGTCGCGCCGATGCAATGCAGCTCGCCGCGGGCGAGCATGGGCTTGAGGAGGTTGGCCGCGTCCATCGCGCCGTCGGCCTTACCGGCGCCGACCAGCGTGTGCATCTCGTCGATGAACAGGAGGATCCGGCCCTCGGCGTTCTTCACCTCGGCCAGCACCGCCTTGAGACGTTCCTCGAACTCGCCGCGGTACTTGGCACCGGCGAGCAGGGAGCCCAGGTCGAGGGAGAACACCGTCTTGTCGCGCAGACCTTCGGGCACGTCGCCGTTGACGATGCGCTGCGCCAGGCCCTCGACCACGGCGGTCTTGCCGACGCCGGGTTCGCCGATGAGCACGGGGTTGTTCTTCGTGCGGCGGGAAAGGATGCGGATGACGCGGCGGATCTCCTCGTCCCGGCCGATCACCGGATCCATCTTGCCGGTGCGGGCGCGGGCGGTGAGGTCCATGCCGTACTTCTCGAGCGCCTCGTAGGTCGCCTCGGGATTGGCGGAGGTCACGCGCTGGGCGCCGCGGACGGCCTGGAGGGCGCCGAGGATGTTGCGGCGACCGAAGGCCTGCTGCTCGAAGGCCGCGCGGAGCGACGGGGTCTCGGCCAGGGCGAGCAGCACGTGCTCGGCGGACACGAAGGCGTCCTTCATGGTCTCGGCCTCCTCCTTCGCCTTCAGCAGCAGCTGATGGGTATCGGCGGAGAGGTTCGGCTGGCCGGCGCTCTGGGCCAGTTTGGGGAGCCGGGCGAGGACGCCGGCGGCCGCCGCGGCGATCGCCTGCTCGTCCTTGCCGGCGCGGCGGAACAGGGAAGACGCGACCCCGCCGTCCTGGGTGAGGAGCGCGACGAGCACGTGGGCGGGCTCCAGGGAAGAGTGGCGACGGTTGATCGCCTCGGTCGTCGCGAGCTGCAACGCCTCGGTGGTCTTGTCGGTCAGGTTGCCGTAAGGAGTAGTCATAGGACCGAGATTGCACGAACCGTTCCAAGCGGCGAAAGGCATTCTGGCGTGTTTTCCTCCGGCGCGATCAAAGACGAAGCCCAAACCCGCGATTCCGGCCCTTTTCCGAGGGACAGGCGGAGTGACAGCGCGTCGCCAGCGTGACGAGTTGTCGCCCCGTGCCGTCGATCCGGGGATCAGTCCCGTATTGCCCGCGGCGGGCCTTCGCCCAAACTGCCTCACGCATGACTTCCGATGCGCAGCTGGCCGCCCTGGAGCGCCTCCTCGACGATCCCTCCCCGGTCGTCCGGCAGGCCGTGGCCGCCCAAGTGAAGGCGGCCGGCACCGCCGGCATCCTCTGGCTCGAGAAGCTGGCCGCGAAGACCGAGCTGGCCCCGCATGCGCACTCCCTGCTCGCCGACCTCCGCACGGTCGAGGCTTCGGCCCAGACGTTCCTGACCTACCTGCGCGCCGGGCCGATCGACCTGGAGGAAGCCTGCCTGCTCTTGGAACGGGTGGCCACCCCTTCCCTGCCCCCCTCCGCCTATACGGCCGAGCTTGACCGGCTCGCGGCCCGCACCCGGGAACTGATTGCCGAGCCACTGGACCTACGGGCGAAATGCCGGCTCCTCTGCCGCGTGCTCTTCGGAGAGGAAGGCTACCGCGGAGCGCAAGAAAGTTTCTCCGCGCCTGCCTCCTCCCTGCTGTCCAAGGTCATCTCGACCCGGCGCGGCATCCCCATCTCGCTCTGCCTGATCTTCCTGCTCGTCGGCCGCCGCCTCGGCCTCCCGCTGCAGCCGGTCGGCCTGCCGGGGCGCTTCATGGTCGGGGTCTTCCGCGGCCGGGAACCGCTCTACATCGACTGCTACGAGGGCGGCGCCTTCCGCACCCGCGCGGACGTCCAGCTCATGTTGCTGGATAACCACCTGCCCGCCGACGAGGCCTTCCTCGGACCGGTCTCCACCGAACAGACCTTGGCGCGTTGCTGCCGCAATCTGGTCTCCCAATACGAGGCCCAGGGCAACGACCGCACCAGCCGACTCTACCTAGGCTTCGTCCGCGCCTTGGAACAACTCGATGAGCGCGCCTGAGACCCTGACGCCGGCGACGCTGGCCGCGGCGAGCTTCCCCGGACCGCAGCTCGGCGTCCTCGGCGACCCTATCGCCCATTCGCTCAGCCCGGCGATGCACGGCGCCGCGCTCGCGGCGCTCGGCCCGACCCACCCCGAGCTGGCCGGCTGGCACTACCATCGCCTCCACGTCACCGCGGCGGAACTACCCGCGGCACTGCGGGCACTGCATGCGAAAGGGTTCGTCGGCCTGAACCTGACCGTGCCGCACAAGGTGCAGGTCTTGGGGCTCGTCGAGTCACTGTCGGCCGAAGCCCGGCGCGCCGCGTCGGTGAACACGCTCATCGCCACCCCGACGGGCTGGACCGGCCACACCACCGATGGCCAAGGCTTCCTCGCGGCACTTGAGGAGCGGACCGGGCGCACGGTCGCAGGCCGACCCGTGGTGCTCCTCGGCGCGGGGGGGGCGGCCCGGGCGGTCGCGGCGGCCTGCCTCGACGGGGGCTGCGCCCGCCTGACGATCCATAACCGTGACGCCGCGAAAGCGGGCGAACTGGCGGCCGCGCTCGCGGATCCCCGCGTGCACGGGACGGGGCTCGACACGCTAACGACGCTGCCAGCCGAGGCCCTCGTCGTGAACTGCACCACGCTCGGCCTCAAGGCCGACGACCCTTCCCCGCTGGGCGCGACGGCGCTGCACCCCGGCCACTTCGTCTTCGATACGACCTACGCGGCCACGCCCTCGCGGCTGCTACGCGACGCCCGCGCGGCCGGCGCCGATGGCTGCGATGGACGACCCATGCTGCGCTGGCAGGGGGCGCTCGCCTTCCGCCTCTGGACAGGCGTGCTGCCGCCCGCCGAACCCATGCGCCGCGCCCTGGACGAAACCGCTTCCTGACCATGCTCGCCGAACTGCAACGCTTCTCCGCCGACTACCCGCGCCTCGCTGCGGTGTTCGCGGGCCTCCTCGGCGCCTGCGTCGGCAGCTTCCTGAACGTCTGCATCCACCGGCTGCCCAAGGGCGAATCGGTAGTGACCCCGGCGTCGCGCTGCGCCTGCGGACAGCCGATTCCCTTCTGGCTCAACCTGCCCGTGGTGGGCTGGCTGATGCTCCGGGGCCGGGCGCGCTGCTGCGGCGGGGCGATCTCCCTCCGCTACCCGCTGGTCGAGCTGATCACCGCGGTGCTCTTCGCGTCGGCTTGGACATTGCTCTCCGGCCCCAAGGCCGCGGTGGCGTTCGTTTTCCTCCCCCTGCTTGTGCTCCTGGCCGGGTGCGACCTGGATGACATGACCGTACCCGATGGACCTAACTTCACGCTCGTCGGGGCCGGCCTCTTCCTCTCGGTCCTGGTCCCCTCCTTGCATGGGCACTCCAGCAACCTCGATCTACCGGTACTCGACCGGGTGCTGTCGCTGAGCGACAGCCTCATCGGCGTCGCCGTGGGGACCGCGATCGTCTGGTGGATCCGCACCGTCGGGACCTTGCTCGCTGGCCGCGAGGCCATGGGCGAGGCCGACATCATCCTGTGCGCGGGGGTCGGGGCTTTCTGCGGATGGCAAGGCGCCCTCTTCTGCGTCTTCGGGGGCTCGGTCATCGGGGTCATCACCGCCCTGCCGGGCCTGATTTCGGCCAAATTCATCAAGGGCGAGGAGTACGCCGGGGTGGTCCCCTTCGTACCCAGCATGGCGGCAGCAGGGGTACTCTGGTTCTTCCGGGGCCCCGAGCTGGCGACGGCCTGGCACCATTGGGTAAATGGCTGAGGTTTCTGGCTTGTCACCCCCCTCCCCCCTCCCAAATCTCCTCACCTCCCCACCATGAAGCAGCTCGCCCTCGCCTCTTTGCTCGCCGCCACCGCCCTCGTGGGCTGCAACACCTACGACACCCCCAACCACGGCAAGAGCGTGTCGCTGGAGCCCAGCCACAATTTCATGGGCATCGTCAAGACCGAGCCCGGTTCCTACGCGCCGAACAACAAGGCCACGATCAGCCTGTCGACCAACGAACTTTTCACCCACCGCACGACCAGCGGAGACCGCATCACCCTGTTCTGGGGCGCGATCACCATCACCGACTACTGAGTCGGAAGGTCGACTAGCCTTGCAGAAGCCCCGGATTCGGGGCTTCTTCATTTACCGGCCTATGATCGTCCCCGGAAGCAACGTCGCCCGCCACCTGCGCCAGGCCGCCCTGGAACAGCCCGAGGCGGTCGCCACGCTTTCCCCCCTGTCGGTCGGTCCCGACGCCAAGGTCGTCCACGCCCGGTGTTCCTTCCGGCGGCTCGACCAGGAAAGCGACGCGGCGGCGCGCATCTTCCAAGCGGAGGGCATCGCCCTCGGCACCCGCACCTTGCTCGCCGTGCGCCCGGGACACGACCTCATCGTGGCGATGTTCGGACTGCTGAAGCTCGGCGCGGTCCCGGTGGCCATCGACCCGGGCATGGGCGTGCGGTCCTTCCTGCGCTGCGTGCGGCACACCGAGCCGGAGGCCTTGGTCGGCGCACGCGCGGCCGTCTGGCTGAGCCGGACCCCGCTGCCCGCCTTCCGCTCCCTGCGCGCACGCGTCCAGGTCGGCACGACGAAGTGGCGCCTCCTGCGCGAGCAGTGCGCCTCCGCCGAGCCGCGGCCGCTCGCGGAGGTGTCGCCGGACTCGCCCGCGGCGATCCTCTTCACTTCCGGCTCCACGGGCGCGCCCAAGGGGGTCGACTACACGCACGGGATGTTCGACGCGCAGATCGAGCTGATCCGCCGGACCTACGCCATCCAGCCGGGCGAGGTCGACATGCCGATGTTGCCGCTCTTCGCGCTCTTCAACCCGGCGCTGCGGATGACGACGGTCACGCCGCTCCTCGATCCTTCGCGTCCGGCGGCCGCCGACCCGGCGCCGATCGTGGCGGCCTTGCGCTCCGAGCAGGTGACGAATTCGTTCGGTTCGCCCGCGGTCTGGGGCCGCCTGGCCGACCATTGCGAGCGACGCGGCCTGAGCCTGCCGTCCTTGCGGCGCGTGCTCATCGCCGGCGCCCCGGTACCCGACGGCTTACTAGCGCAACTGCGCCGGATTGCGCCACAGGCGCAGGTGCACACGCCTTACGGCGCGACGGAATGCCTGCCGGTGTCGACGATCACGGCGGCCGAGCTCCTCGCCCACCACGTCGCCGCCGCGCGCCAAGGCCACGGGACCTGCGTGGGCCGGGCCGTCAACGGTGTCGAGATCCGGGTGATCCGCGAGGTCAACGGGCCGCTCCGGACCTTGGCCGAGACAACCGCCTGCGCCCCCGGGGAGGTCGGCGAGATCATCGCCACGGGTCCGAGCGTGACGCGCGCTTACCACCGGCTACCGGAAGCGACGGCCGCGGCCAAGATCGCGGACGGAGACCGCGTCTGGCACCGCATGGGCGACCTCGGTGCGCTGGGCGCCGACGGCTTGCTGCGGTTCCTGGGACGCCGCGCCGAGAGGGTCCGCACCGCGTCAGGCGACCTGCCCACCGAGGCGGTCGAACCAGCCTTCCGCGCCCACCCCGACGTGGCGCGTTGCGCGCTCATCGGGCTCGGGACGCAGGCACCGTTTGTCCCGGCCTTGGTCGTGGAACCGCGCGAGGGGCGCTTCCCCGCCGACGCCCGCGAACGCGAACAGTTCATCGCCAAGCTTCGCGCCTGCGCCGAGGGCAACCCGGCGGCGACCCGGGTGGACACCTTCCTTTTCCAGGCCAAGCTGCCGGTCGACGTGCGGCACAACGCCAAGATCCATCGCCTCCAGTTGGCGAAGGCATGGACGGAGCGCCTGCGGGCGGACCGGCTCAACCCCTTGCGCCGGCTCTTCCGATGAGCCGTCCGACCGTCCTTGTCACCGGTGGCGGCGGCTTCCTTGGACGCGCTGTCGTCGAGCGTTGCCTCGCCCGGGGTTATGCGGTGCGGGTCTACGGCCGTTCGGCCTTGGCGACCGACCTGGCTGC
>CAIRWP010000085.1 GCA_903882335.1 uncultured Opitutia bacterium
CAGCTGCTCGGCCCCACCGATACGCGCACCGATCTCCAGCGCAAGCTGGCCGACTTCGCCACCGGCAAGAAGGCCGACGACCGCGCCCGCGCGATGGCTAATTGGTTCGTGAGCCGCGCCTTCCGCCGGCCCGCCACGCCCGTTGAGATCCAGCGCTACGCCAAGGTGTTCACGGTCGCCGAGACCGCCGGCGGGACCTGGGAGGCCGGCGCCCAGGCGATGATCGCCGCCGTGCTCGCGTCCCCGAAGTTCGTCTTCCGCATCGAGCAGGACGATCAGCCGTTGGCCAAGGACGCCCACCCGGTCGCGGAGTTTGCGCTGGCTTCGCGTCTCAGTTATTTCCTGTGGGGTTCGATGCCCGATGAGGAACTGTTCGGCCTGGCCAACCAGGGCAAGCTCACCGCCAACCTCGCGGCCCAGACGACCCGCCTGCTCAAGGACAAGCGCGCGCAGCACCTGGTGACGGGCTTCGGGTTGCAGTGGCTGCAGACCCGCCGCCTCGCGCTGGTCACGCCCGACGCCAAGCAGTTCCCGGAGTTCGACGACGCGCTGCGCGCCTCGATGGTCAAGGAGACCGAGCTCTTCCTGGCCGAGATTGTCCGCGAGGACCGGAGCGTCTTCGACATCATCGACGCCGACTTCACCTACGTCGACCGGCCGCTGGCCAAGCTCTACGGGATCTACGACGCGCCGACCCGCACCACGGGCGACTTCGTGCGCGTGACCTTGCCCAAGGGCGAGCGCGGCGGCGTCCTCACGCAGGCGAGCATCCTCACGGCGACGTCCAACCCCGACCGCACCTCGCCGGTGAAGCGCGGCAAGTGGATCCTCGAGCAGATCCTCGGCACGCCGCCGCCGCCCGCGCCGGCCGACGTTCCCTCCCTCGAGGGGCAGAAGCAGCTGACGGGTAACCTGCGCCAGCGGCTCGAGCAGCACCGCGCCAACCCGGCCTGCGCCTCCTGCCACAACCGCATGGACGCCCTGGGCTTCGCGTTCGAGAAGTTCGACGCGATCGGCCGGGGTCGCACCATGGACGAGGGCGTGGTCATCAACACGGCGGGTAAGCTCCCCGACGGGCGGGCCTTCGCCGGGGCCGGCCAGTTGAAGACCGTCCTCAAGGCCGACCGCGAGAAATACGTCCGCAACCTCTGCGCGAAGCTCCTGACCTACGGCCTGGGCCGCGGCCTGGAGTTCTACGACGAGCCGGCCCTCGATAAGATGGTGGTTTCGGTCGAGAAAGGGCAGCACCGCTTCTCGGCCCTGGTCATGGCGGTCGTCCAGGGCGAGCCCTTCCGCCTCCGCCGCGGCACATCTCAGGTTGAAAGCGTCCCCGCTTCCCCTAAAAAGAAATAACCCCGCCCGCCATGCTCTCCACCCAGAACCTCAGCCGCCGCACCGTCCTCAAGGGACTGGGCGTGACCATGGCCCTGCCTTGGCTCGAGCAGATGGGCGTGCAAACGAGCTGGGCCGCCGGCAACACGCCCCTCGCCCAGGCCGCGCCCAACCGCATGGCTTACGTGTACATCCCGAACGGGGTGAACCCGGAGGGTTGGCATATCCCGACCGAGGGCGTGCTGCCCGCCAAGCTCCCGGCGATTCTCCGCCCGCTCGCGGACCTCTCCAAGGATTTTTCCGTCCTCTCCGGCCTCACGGCCGACAAGGCGCGGGCCAACGGTGATGGCGGTGGCGACCACGCCCGCGCGATGGCGGCCTACTTGACCGGCGCTCAGCCGCGCAAGACCGACGGCGCCAACATCAAGGTCGGCGTGTCCGTCGACCAGATCGCCGCCGCCCGCGTCGGCGACCGCACGCGCCTGGCCTCCCTCGAGATCGGCGCCGACTCCAGCAAGATGGCCGGCGGCTGCGACTCCGGCTACAGCTGCATCTACGAGTCCAACCTCTCCTGGCGCTCCGCCAGCCAGCCGATGCCGAAGGAGGTCAGCCCCAAGCTGATCTTCGAGCGCCTGTTCGGCTCGGGCACCGACCTCGAGCGCGCCCGCCGCGACGCCGAGCGCAAGAGCGTCCTCGACGCGGTGCGCGACGACTTCCGCGAGCTCAACGTGCGTCTCGGCGCCGACGACCAGCGCAAGCTCGACGAGTATTTCACCGCGGTCCGCGAGATGGAGCTGCGCATCTCCAAGGCGGGCACGCAGGGTGCGCCCAAGCTGCCCCCCGGCGTCAAGCCGCCGTCCGGCATCCCGCAGAGCTACGAGGAGCACCTCCGCCTGCTGGCCGACCTCGTCGTGCTCGCGTTCCAGACCGATACGACGCGCATCGCGACCTTCGTCTTCGCCAACGAGGGCAGCAACCGCTCGTACCCCTTCATCAACGTGCGCGAGGGTCACCACAACCTCTCCCACCACGGCGGCGACCCGGAGAAGAAGGCGAAGATCCAGGACATCAATATCTTCCACACCACGCAGCTCGCCTACTTCCTCAACCGCCTGAAGTCGGTCAAGGAAGGCGACGGCACGCTGCTCGACCACTCGATGATCGTCTACGGTTCGGGCAACGGCGACGGCAACCGCCACAACCACGACGACCTCCCGATCCTCCTCGCCGGCCGCGGCTGCGGCACCATCCGTCAAGGCCGCAGCATCCAGTACGGCAAGGAAACCCCGCTCAACAACCTCTGGGTCTCCATGCTCAACCGCATGGACATCCGCGACGTCCAGTTCGGCGACAGCTCCGGCGAGTTGAAGAAGTTAGTTTAAGGAAGTTGATCGGTTGATCAGTTGGCCGGTTGGCCGGAGGCGCGCCAGGTGCCTCTTTAGGTAGGGACCAGCGTCCCTGCTGGTCCGCGGCCAACCGAGGACGGTCAGCCCTACCTTACGCAGACAGAGTACGGAGTACTGAGCGTACCTGTAGCCGCATCGACAAACCGCCAACCGCTAACCCCCAACCGCTCGCGAATACCATTCGCGCCGGTAGGGACCAGCGTCCCCGCTGGTCCGCGGCCAAGGCATGGGGTCTGGCTTCATCTCGCGCAGCGATGATGTGCCTGACCCCATTGCCGAAGGCCGATCCC
>CAIRWP010000086.1 GCA_903882335.1 uncultured Opitutia bacterium
AAGTGAAATTAACTATTAAGCTTTCAGAACGTGCATCGGCAGCGAAAGCCGGCGCAAAGTTCATTGCACAAAGTGTACCACACCGCCGATCGTAGCGTATGTCGATAAAACCAATGCGCCCTATCAGTCTAATCGATAGCCGCCGACTCTGAGGCTAGAGAGCTCATGCACTAGCTAGGTGCGTCTCACCTGCGGAATAACGGATTGGGGTAGTCACAGTTTTCATCCCTCCCTCCCCACCCTTCGGGCGGAGAGGGAGGGATTGACTACGCTGCGCTCCGGGCCTGACGGCCCAATGCCTGCGGCATCGCCTGCTCGGCCTAGCGGCCTTCGCCGAACCCAAGGGTTCTCATCCCTCCCTCCCCACCCTTCGGGCGGAGAGGGAGGGATTCGAACCCTCGGAGCCTTGCGGCTCGCCTGATTTCAAGTCAGGTGCAATCGACCACTCTGCCACCTCTCCGTGTCGAGGATTCAAGGGTCGCCGGGGTTTCCTCTCAAGCGGATTCGGAGGATTACCCTTGGTCTTTCTCCTGTTTTCCCCTGCGCCAAGAGTTCGGCTTGGCTCGGCGCATGAGCACCTGCGACCGCGTGGAGGAAATCGAGGGTCCTTACGGTCCCTTCGCCATCGGCGAACGGGCGATCCAACGTCTGTGGGCCTCCGGCGAGGTGCGCGGCCCGATGCCCGCCGCTTCCGGGGCGACGGTCGAGGTCGTGAGTCCGGGCGATTGGAACCGCGGGGCGGGGCCGGATTTCCTGGGCGCGGAACTGCGCGTGGGAGGTCGCCGGGTGCGCGGGGATGTCGAGATCCACCTGCGCTGCGGCGACTGGGAAGCGCACGGCCACCAGAAGGACCCTCGCTTCGGCGGCGTGGTGCTGCATGCGGTGCTGCTTCCCGGCCTGCGCACGGTGCAGACGGCCAGCGGCCATGAGCCCGAGGCGGTCGTGCTGCTCCCGCACCTGCCGCGCGACCTCGAGGACCTCGCCGAGGAGGATGCCTTGCTGGAGCTGCGCGGCCGGGCGGGCGAGGTGGCCCGGCGCGTCCGCGCGGCGGAGGAAGAACTGACGCGCGGGCTGCGGCGCCGGGCGACCCTGCGCTGGGCGGCGAAACAGCGCCTGGCCCGACAGCGGATCCGCGAGGTCGGCTGGGAGGCCGCCTGCCATGAATTGGTGATGGAGTCGCTCGGGCTCGGCGGCAACCGGGGCCCGATGTGCGAGCTCGCCCGCAGCCATGCGCCCGCGGAGATGCTGCTGCTCGGGCTCGACGGGCTCTACATGGAGAAGTGCGGCCGCTGGCGCCTGCGCGGGCTGCGCCCGGCGGGCCACCCGTACCGCCGGCTGGCCCAATACCTCGAGCTGAACCGCCTGCGTCCCGATTGGCGCGCCGAACTGAAGGCCTGGGGCGCGGAGCTGCCCGCGGTCCCCTTGCCCGGCCATCGCCGTCGGCTGATCGACGAGCTCCTTTGCCATGTGTTGCCGGACGGTCGCGCGGACACCCTGGCGATCAACGCGCTCCTGCCCTTGCTGACCGCGCCCCGTGCGCCGCTCGCGGATGTCTGGATGGATTGGCCGCCAGGCAACCACCCGGAGGATGTCCGCGAGGCCCGCCAACACCTCGGGCTCGAGGGCCCGGCCCGCAACTGGGAGGTGCAGGGCATCCTCGATGTGATCCGCCGGACGAACGCGGGCGCGCCGACGCCGGACTAGGCCATCATCCGCCGGACCTTCTCGAGCGAGGCGCCGAGGCGCTCGACTTCCTCCATCGTATTGTAGAACGCGAAGGAGGCGCGGGCGGTGCCGGGCAGGCCGAGGTGCTTCATGAGGGGCATGCAGCAGTGGTGGCCGGTGCGGATGGCGATACCGTCCGCGTCGAGCAGCGTGCCGATATCGTGCGGATGGCCGCCCTCGATGAGGAAGGAGATCACGGCGACCTTCTCCGCGGCCTCGCCGACGATCGTCAGGCCGGGGATGGCCCGGAGGCGCGCGGTCGCGGCGGCGAGCAACGCCTGCTCGTGCGCGTGCGCGGCGGCCTGGATCGGCATCACGTATTCCAACGCGACGCCCAGGGCGATGGCGCCCGAGATGTCCGGTGTGCCGGCTTCGAAACGCTCCGGGGCCTCGCGGTAGGTCGTGCCGGCGAAGTCGACCTTGCGGATCATGTCCCCGCCGAACTGGTAAGGCGGCAACGTATCCAGGAGCTCGGGGCGACCCCACAGCACGCCGATGCCGGTCGGGCCGAAGGTCTTGTGGCCGGAGAAGGCGTAGAAGTCGCAGCCCAGCGCAGGGACGTCGACCCGGAAGTGGGCGGCGGCCTGGCAGCCGTCGATGAGGACGGTGGCGCCGACGGCCTTGGCGAGACGGGTCATCTCGGCCGCCGGATTCACCGTGCCGAGCGCGTTGGAGACGTGCGTGAACGCGACGAGTTTGGTGCGGGCCGAGAGCAGGCCGCGGAACGCGAGCAGATCGATGTCGCCACGCGGGGTGACGGGGGCGACGACGATCTTGGCGCCGGTGCGCTCGGCGATGACCTGCCAGGGTACGATGTTCGCGTGGTGCTCGAGCTGGGTCAGGAGGATCTCATCCCCGGCCCGGAGGTGCGTCCGGCCCCAGCATTCGGCGACGAGGTTGATGCCCTCGGTGGCGCCGCGGACGAAGACGCAGCCGCGGGAGGAGGTCAGCCCGAGGAACCGGGCCACGACCTCGCGGGCGCGCTCGTAGGCGGCGGTGGCCTCCTCGCTCAGGAGGTGGACGCCGCGGTGCACGTTGGCGTTCTGCTCCGCGTAGTAACGCCGGAGCGCCTCGATCACGACCGCCGGCTTCTGCGAGGTGGCGGCGTTGTCGAGGTAGGTCAGCGGGCGGCCATGCACCAGCCGCCCGAGGATCGGGAAGTCTGGGCGCACGGTCGCGACATCGAAGGCGGACATGGAGGGCACCGTAGGCGGACGTGCGCGGGGCGCAACCGGGAAGCGACTTTCGCTCAGCCCGCGGGCAGGCGCACGGCCTTGCGGATGTAGGTGGGGACGTCGACGTCCTGTCCTTCGATGAAGGTCATGGGCGTGCCGCCGAACTGTCCGCGGCGCAGGGTCTCCTCGGTCGCGAACCCGAAGAGCGGCTGGCCCGCGTCGACGGCCTTCGCGCCTTTCTTCGGCTTGGGCGCGGGCTTGGGCGCCGGCAGGGAGGCGCCGAGCACGGAGACCTCGACGCGGTCGCCGAGGGCGGGGTCGATGCGGGCGCAGAGGAGCGTGGTGGTCTCGCCCCCGAACCGGAGCCGGACGGCGCCGACGGCCTCGAAGGCGTCCGCGCTCGTCAGCGCGGGTCCGCCCGCGACGGCGACGAAGAGCGCGGCGACCTTGGTCACCGCCCCGGGCGCGTGCGCCAAGGGACAGCTGCCGGCGGCCCGCGCCGCCTGGAGGGCCGCGCCGGGACCGGCGCCGACGCCGTAGGCGAAGAGGGTCGGCGAACCGGGGCTCGCGAGGATGCCGCGCAGCGCGGCGGGATCGACGGGCACGAGCGCGCCGGGTTCGAAGGCGGCGGCGAGCGCCCGCAGCGCGCCGCCGACCCAGGCGTCCGCGGCCGCGAAGGATTCCGAGAGGGGCGCCTCGGTGGAGACCTGCTGCAGGAGGAGGTCGTTGTGCACGAACACGAGGCCGTGGGCCTTCTGGCCCAGCGCGACCGCGCCTTCGTTCGCCTGGCGCATCCGCCGTTCGCCCTCGTGCGAGAACGGCATCGTGGCGAAGGCGAGGACGGTGGCGCCGGCCTCGGCGGCGAGGCGGGCCACGACCGAAGCCGCGCCGCTGCCGGTACCGCCGCCGAGCCCGGTCACCAGCACGACCAGCGGGACCCCGGTGAACGCCCGCCGCAGGGCGGCTTCCTCGGCCTCCGCGGCGACGGCCCCGAGGGCCGGCTCGCCGCCGGTGCCCATGCCGCGGGTCTGCGCCCGCCCGACCTGCAGCGCGGCGCCCGGACCGCCGTCGGCGACGAGGCGCGCGTCGGTGTCCACGCGCAGGACCTGCACGTCCGCGGGCAAGCCCGGCGCCAGGCGCGCGACCATCGCGCAACCGGCGCCGCCGAGGCCGACGAGGAGGATGGCGGGGGCGCGTTCCATGCTCAGAAACGGAAGAGGTCGCGGAGCGTCGCGAGGAACCCGGTCGGGCGGCGGCGCGGCGGCGGGGCGTCGGTGATGGCGGCGGTCATCATGCCGACGACGCCGGCGTACTCGGGCTTGCGGAAGGATTCGACCTCGAAGGCCGGCACGCCTACGCGGGCGGGCAGCCCGAGCACCAGTTGCACGGCCTCGGCGGCGTCCTGCAGGTTGGCGGAGCCGCCCGTGAGGATGACGCCGGAGGGCAGCAGGTGCTGGTCGAGCTTCGTCGGGTGGTCGGGGAAGATCTGGTCGAGCTGGCGCAGCACGTCCTTGCGGACGAAATCCAGCGTCTCCTGGTAGCGCAGCGAGCTGACCTTGGTGATGGTCCCGCGGTTGAACTGCTGATCGCCCAGGCCGCGGTCGCCGTCCTTCCAGATGGTCTGGTTGAGGTCGGTGTCGCGGTGCACCGCCGAGGCGAAGCGCTGCTTGAGGTCCTCCGCGGTCTCGCGGCTGACGCGCAACCCGACGCTCAGGTCGTTGGTGATGTGCTCCCCGCCGACCGGGATGGAGCCGGCGCAGAGGATGTGCTCCTTGTAGTAGAGGATCCAGTCGGTGGTGCCGGCGCCCATGTCGATGAGCAGCACCCCGCCCTGCTTCTCGGCCTCGGTCGCGACGGCGCAGGCCGCGGCATGCGAGGCGAGGATGAAGTCGCGCAGCATCATGCTCATGGCATTCACCATGCCCACGCGCAGGCGAAGGTTGGCTTCGTCCATCGTGACGCGCCAGAAGAGGACCTCGAGCCGGCGGCCCGTCATGCCCACCGGGTTGACCACGGGACGGTTGTCCAGGATCGTCGGCTGGCGCATGTAGAGGATGGTCGCCCGGCCGGCCGGGGGCTCGAGCCGCTTGGCCGAGGCCACCGCGTCGAACAGGTCCTGGCGCGTCACGCGGCCGTCCGCCGCCGGCACGGAGATGATACCCTTCACGCGCTCGCCCTCGGCGGCCGGCCCGGACATGGAGAGGTAGATCTCGGCCAGCGCCCGGCCGGCGCCGCGCTCGACGTCGTTGACGACCTCGTGGACGCAGCGCTGGAGTTTCTCGAGGTCGGTGACGGTGCCCTTGACGACCCCGTCGGTGCGCCGCTCGGAGTAGCTGAGCATGCGGGCCTTACCGTCGATGAGCTGGCCGACGAGGGCGACGGTCTTGTGCGTGCCGACGTCGATGACGGCGATGAGCGAAGGCAGGGACGGGGGCGGGGGTTTCATCGGGTGACGGGGACGAGGCGGGGTTCGGGGACGGGTTTGGGACCGGTGCGATTGAGGATGTTGAGTTTGAGGACGTAGGCGGGGGCCGTGGCGTCGGGCCGGCGCAGGAGGGACTCGAGGTCGAGCGCCTTGAGGATGCCGAACTCCTCGCGCCAGCGGGCCGTCGAGAAGACGACCTCGGCCAGCGCCGGCCGGTCCGCCGGCTGGCTGCCGGGGCGCAGGACGACGCGAAACGAGGAGCCGGGGGCGTCCTCGTGCGCGCCGAAGCAATCGGCCAGCGAGACCGCGGCCCACTGGTTGTAGAAGGCCCGGTAACGTTCGCCCATGGCCGTGGCGAGGAACGGCCCCGCGATCTCCGCGCCCTCGACGACCATCGCGTCGCCGCTGCCCGTCGAGCGGTAGTTCACGACCTCGGGGAGGCCGCGCACGGCGGCGGCGGGGTAGCCGGCGCCGGCGAAGGTGACGCCGGTCGGGTCCAGCAGGCGCACGATCATCGGACCGGTCGGCGGCGTCACCACGAGCCGAGCCACGGCCTTGCGCTCGGTGAGGCGGATATTGAGGACGCCGTCCGGCCCGCGACCGACGTCGGCGGCCAGGATCTGGTTATCCTGCTGCAGCTCCGCCTTAATCGATCGCACGTCGCGCGCGGCCCCTTCCGGGTGCGCAGCGAGGAGGCGCCGCACGACGTCGGCGTCCAGGAGACCGTCGGTCTTGAACCGGAGGCCGCCCTCGGCCGGGGGCGTCGCCGTTGCGCCCTCGTCGACCACGTACCACAGCAACCCGCCGAGCAGCGCGAAGAAAAGCAGGGTCAACGCGACAGGCAGGCGCGTGCGCACCGCACGGCGCCGACCGATGGCGTCGCCCGGCACGGGGTTCACGGACTGCGGGACGAGCGCGCGCCAATCGCGGTCCTTCGGGCCGGGGAAGGTCTCGGGGCGCTTGCCGAAAAGTCGTCGGAAGAGGCTCATGTCAGGTGGGGACGCCGGCGGCGCGGGCGAGCGCGGGCGCGATCATGCGCCGCACGAGCGCGGGGAAGTCCAGGCCCACGCACGACGCGCTCTTGGGCATCAGGCTGGTCTCGGTCATGCCCGGCAGGGTGTTGATCTCGAGGAAATAGAAGCGGCCGTCGGGCTCGAGCATGACGTCGGCGCGCGCGAAATCACGGCAACCGGCGGCGGCGAAGAGGCGGCCGGCCGCGGCGGCGATGGCGGCGGTCGGGCCCGGCTCCAGTTGGGCCGGGAAGCGGTACTCCGAGGCGCCCTTGGTGTACTTCGTCCGGTAATCGTAGACGCCGGTAAGTGCCACGATTTCCACGAGCCCCATCGGCTGGCCGTCCAGTAGACCGAGGGAGAACTCGCGGCCGCGCAGCCGGCGCTCGGCCATCCAGCGACCGGAGGCCGGCACGGCGGCGAGGGCCTCGGCGATCGCCGCCACGCCTACCGGCAGGAAGAGACCGACGCTGCTGCCTTGGTCGGAGGGCTTGAGGACGATCTCCTCGCCCAAGGCGGCGACCAGCTCGGCCGCGGTCGGCTTCGCTTCGCCGGCGAAGGCCACCTCGGGGATGGCCGGCACGCCGGCCGACCGCATCGCGTGCTTGGTCGCGACCTTGTCCATGCAGAGGCGACTGGCCGCGGCGGAGCAACCCGCGAAGGCGATGCCCCGGGCCTCAAGTTCGCCTTGGATCCCGCCGTCCTCGCCCCACCCGCCGTGCAGCGCAGGGAACACGACGTGACGAGCGGGGTCGAGCCAGGCGGGCAAGGTGTCGGTCGCCAGTTCGACGAGGCGCGCGCCGGGCACGGCTCCGGTCACCGCCCGGCCGGAGCGGAGCGAAACCTCGCTTTCCGAGGAGCGTCCGCCGCACAGGACGATGATCTCGCGGGCGGCGCTCACAGGAGTTCCCTCCATTCGCGGCCGAGCGCGACGATCTCGGGTTGCAACTCGACGCCGGCCGAGGCGCGGACGCCCGCGCGGACCTCCCGCATGAGCGCCAGGAAATCCGCGGCGGTCGCGCCGCCGCCGTTGACGAGAAAATTGGCGTGGACCGGCGAGACGGCGACCGCGCCGACGGCCCGGCCCTTGAGCCCGCTCGCGTCGATGAGCTGGCCGGCCTTGGCCGCGGGCGGGTTGCGGAAGACGCAGCCGGCGCTGGCCTCGCGGGGCTGAGAGGCCCGTCGGCGGGCCGCCATGGCCTCCATGCGGGCGCGGATGGCCGCCGGTTCGTCGCGACCGGTCGCCCGCAGGACGGCGGACAGCACCACGCCGCCATGGAGCTGCGGGCAATCCCGGTAAAGCGCGTCGAAGCAGTCGCGACGCGCGGCGCAGACGCGCCCCTGGGGCGAGAGCCATTCGATCGATTCGACGACGTCGAAGATCCAGCCGCCCATCGCGCCGGCGTTCATGCGCAGCGAGCCGCCCACGGTGCCGGGGATGCCTTCGAGGCACTCGAACCCAGCGAGGCCCGCGCGCGCGGCCACGCCGCAGAGCTCCTTCAGGCGGGCGCCGCCGCCGACGCGCAAGCGGCCATCCTCCAGCGGTTCGACCTGACCCCAGGCCTCCGATGCCAGGTGCAGGACCAGCCCGTCGTAGCCGTCGTCGGGCACGAGCAGGTTGGAACCGCGGCCGAGGACGAAGTAGCGGAGATCGAGCTCGGCGGCCGCGCGGAGCAACGTCACCACGTCGTCGACGGTGGCGGGCTCGGCGTACCAACGGGCCGCGCCGCCGATCCCCAGCGTCGTCCGCCGGGCGAGCGGTTCGTTCGCCCGGAGGACGCAGCCCGCGGAGAGCCGGTCGGCGACGAGGTCGGGCAGGTCGCGCGAAAGGACGTCCGCGCCCCGGCGGCGCAGTAGCTTGGCGTAGCCCTCGGCGTCGCGCTCGATGTCGCCGGCGCCGACGAAGGCCACCACGGTGTCCTGGCCGGCCCCGAGACCGTCGAGTAAGGGGGCGAGTTCGCGGCGATCGGCGACGAGGCGGTGGGCCGAACCGGCGACCACGGCGTCGGACCCGCCGCCTTCGAGGGCCGCCTCGCCCGCCGCGTAGACGGGCAGGACGAGCGCGTAGTCCGCGAGGGCGAGGGCCTGGCGGAATTCCGCGGCGTACTGGCGCGTACGGGTGTGCCGGTGCGGCTGGAAGACGACGACGAGCCGCCCCTGGTGCGTCTCGCGGATCCACTGCAGCAACGCCGCGATCTCCGTCGGGTGGTGCGCGTAGTCGGCGAGTACGCGCAGCCCTTTGGCCTCGAAGAGGACGTCCTGGCGACGGCGGATGCCGCGCCAGCGGGCCATCGGTTCGGCGGCCAATCCGCCGGTCACCA
>CAIRWP010000087.1 GCA_903882335.1 uncultured Opitutia bacterium
CCTCCTCGACGGTGATCGTGCCGTCCTTGCCGACCTTGTCCATGGCCTCGGCGATGATCTCGCCGATGGTGGTGTCCCAGTTGGCGGAGACGGTGGCGACCTGCTTGATCTCCTTGCGGTCCTTGACCTTCTTGGAGATCGCGGCGAGCTCCTTGACGATGGCTTCGGTGGCCTTGTCGACGCCACGCTTGACGAAGATCGGGTTGGCGCCCGCGGCGACAAAGCGAAGGCCTTCCTTGTAGATGGCTTCGGCCAGGACGGTCGCGGTGGTCGTGCCGTCCCCCGCCTTGTCAGCGGTCTTGGAGGCGACTTCGCGCACCATCTGGGCGCCCATGTTTTCGTAAGGATCGTCGAGTTCGATCTCCTTGGCGACGGTGACGCCGTCCTTGGTGACCTTCGGGGCGCCGAACTTCTTGTCGATCATCACATTGCGGCCCTTGGGACCGAGGGTGACTTTGACGGCGCGGGCGAGGATGGAGACGCCATTGAGCACCTTGCGGCGCGCGGCTTCGTCGAACAGAATCTGCTTCTTGGACATGTGGGTGGGGGATTAAGTGTTTGGGTGGTAGATTATTCGATGACGGCCAGGATTTCTTCCTCGCGGAGCAGGAGGTAGATCTCGTCGTTCAGCTTGACCTCGGTACCGGCGTACTTGCCGATGAGGACCTTGTCGCCAACCTTGACGTTGAAGGCGATCTTCTTGCCGTCCTTGTCCAAGGCGCCGGTGCCGAGGGCGATAACCTTGGCCTCTTGCGGCTTTTCCTTAGCGGAATCGGGGATGATGATGCCGCCCTTGATTTCTTCGGACTCCTCGAAGCGCTGCAGGAGCACGCGATCGGCGAGGGGCTTGACGGAGGGTTTGGTGTGTTTAGCCATGGTGATTTGGGTTGGTAGAGAGATGCCTAGGGTGACGAGGGGTTGTTTGCAGAACAGATGCCAAAACGCTTTTGCCGAGAATAAGCAACCGATTAAGGGGTTTTCAGGGGTACTCCCCAAGGCGACCGTGACTTGGAGGCCTTTCCAGCCCTTTTAGTCGGGACACCCTGTCACACGGGTGGGACAGGGGAAGCAAAGAACGAGGACTCGAGGGCACGAGGGCCCGAGGACCGGAGGGATGGAGAGCCGATATCGAGGACTCGAGGGCACGAGGGCAAACGACGAGGCCGCGAGGGCACGAGGGCTGGAGGACTGGGGGCCGATAACGAGGACTCGAGGAGTGCTTACCTGTTTTGTCTGGCTTGGCGGGCCTTGATGAGACCTCCCAACAGTCGCCCTACCCTCACGACCAGAGGTGAGATCCGTTCATAATCAGCTGCGGGTAGAGATCCAAAATCCCGCGACAGTTCCAACTGCGTCTCCAATTCGGCCAAGGACCCACGGGCAACCTGCAAGAAGCGCAAGGCATCCAGATTAGTACCGCGCTCATTACCCTCAGCGATGTTCGACGGAACAGAAACGGCCGCCCGCCGCAGTTGATCGCAAAGGCTATGATAACGTCGCATTCCAGGCGTTTCGCAGCACCTCCAGACCTCCAACGCCAACTGCTTCGAGGCCTGCCAAGCCAGAAGATCCCGAAAGGTCGACGCCTTCGGTAAAGAGTCACGATCGCCACAGGTTGTCATCAAGAAAGCCTCCAACTTTGGCTGCGCCTGTCTATGCCAGCCAATTGGGGCTCTTTCCCCACCACCACCCTCCCGCCCTCCGGCCCTCGCGCCCTCGTATCCTCCTGCCCTCCCGCCCTCGTATCCTCGTGCCCTCCTGCCCTCGTATCCTCGTATCCTCGTGTCCTCCTGCCCTCCTGTCCTCCTGCCCTCGCGCTCAGAGCTCCCCCGGCTGCTTGCCCTCGGGTTGCTTCAACTGATCGCCCCACCCCAGGATCCGGGCCTGGGCGCCGTGGTGCTCGGCCTTGTTCTTATCCCCGCGTTCCATCCAGATCCGGGAAAGCGACGTGTGCACATGGATGTCCTTCGGGCGGAGCGCCGCGGCTCGTTCGCCGGCGGCGAGCGCCTCGTCGAACTGGCGGAGCGCGAAGTGCACCTCGGCCTTGGCCAGCCATGCCTCGAAGCAGACCGGGTCGACCACGACCGCGTCGCCGAGCTTGGCCAAGGCCGCAGTTTCGTCCCCGATGGCGAAGTCGAACGCGGCCGCCTCGGCCAAGGCCTGGGCGCGGGCGACGGGCTCGATGGGTTCCATGCCGTCACGCTGGGGCGCGGCGGGCGGGGCGCAAGCGCTCCTTTCACGCTTGGAAAGCGGGGCGGGCTCCGCACGTTGGGGTGATGGATCCACGCTACGGCCAGCTCGCCGAAGTCCTCTGCGGCTTCTCCACCCGCCTGAAGAAGGGCGAGAACGTCCTCATCGACGCCTACGACATCCCGGAGGAGTTCGTCATCGCGCTCATCCGGGCCGCCCGCGAACGCGGCGCCACCCCGATGGTCAATGTGCAGCGCGCCCGCATCTCCCGCGAGATGACCAAGGGCGGCACGAAGGAGCAGTTCAAACTGGCCGCCGATCATGAGCTGGCCCGCATGAAGAAGATGCAGGCCTACATCGCCATTCGGGGCTCGGAGAACATCTTCGAGGGTAGCGACATCCCCGCGGCCCAGGCCAAGCTGAACGGCGAGCTGATGCGACCGGTCCTCGACCACCGCGTGAACAAGACCAAGTGGGTCGTCCTCCGCTGGCCCACCCCGTCGATGGCCCAGCAGGCCAAGATGAGCACCGAAGGTTTCGCCGACTTCTACTTCCGCGTCTGCACCCTCGACTACTCCCGCATGATCCCGGGTATGGAGGCGCTCAAGCAGGCCATGATGAAGACCGACGAGGTCCACATCACCGGCCCCGGCACCGACCTGAAGTTCAACATCAAGGGCATGAACGCCATCCCCTGCGGCGGCGAATACAACATCCCCGACGGCGAGGTCTTCACCGCCCCGATCAAGGATTCCGTCAACGGCATCCTGCAGTACAACTGCCCCACCATCTACCAGGGCGTGTCGTTCGAGAACATCCGCCTCGTCTTCCGCAAGGGCAAGATCGTCGAGGCCACCGCGAACAACACGAAGCGGCTCAACGAGATCCTCGACACCGACGGCGGTGCCCGGTTCATCGGCGAGTTCGCCATCGGCTTCAACCCGCACATCCTGAACCCGATGCAGGACATCCTCTTCGACGAGAAGATCGCGGGCTCCTTCCACTTCACGCCGGGCAAGTGCTACGAGACGACCGACAACGGCAACACCTCCTCGATCCACTGGGACATGGTCTGCATCCAGCGCCCCGAGTACGGCGGCGGCGAGATCCGCTTCGACGGCAAGGTCATCCGCAAGGACGGCCTCTTCGTCCCCAAGGCCCTCCAGAAACTGAATCCCGACTACCTGCTCGGCAAGGCCCGCTAAGATGGCCGCCCCGAAGAAGGTAAAGCCCACCCGCCTCGGTTCGCGCCCCCAGGCGCGCACCGCCAAGGCGACGAAGCGCAAGGCCAAACCGGCCCCGCACGTCCCTTACGCCGCCCGCCCCGCGAAAGCCCCCCTCGAATCGCAGAAACCCGACGAGGTGCTGGCGACGCGCATCCCCTCCGAGTTCGAACCGGGCCGCGCCGACAAGGTCGTCTCGGCCTTGCTCGAAGGCGTCAGCCGCTCCCGCGTCCAGCGCGCCCTCGACCTCGGCCTCGTGCAGGTGAACGGCGTCGCCGCCGACCGCCGCACGGTACTCAACCCCGGCGACCACGTGAAGGTCGCCCTCCCCTCCCCCGAGGAGCCGACTGCCCGCCCGGTCAAGATGCCGCTCGAGATCCTCTTCGAGGACGCTCACCTCATCGCCATCAACAAGCCGGCCGGCCTGCTCACCCACCCGGTGCAGGGCTCGGACGAAGTCTCCGTCGTGCACGGCCTGCTGCATTACACCAAGGGCAAGCTCGCGCCCGCGGGCGGCGCGCCGCGCCCCGGCGTCGTCCACCGCCTCGACCGCGAGACCTCCGGCGTCATCGTGCTCGCGAAGACCGACAAGGCCTACCACGCGCTCGTCGCGCAGTTCGCCAAGCGGACCGCGCAGAAGGAATACCTGGCGCTGGTCGACAAGGCCCCGCGCCTGCTCTCCGGGCTGGTCGAAGCCAAGATCGACCGCCACCGCACCGTGCGCGTCCGCATGGCCGTCCGCGACGATGGCCGCGACGCCGTCACCGAATGGCGCGTCGAGGAGAAGTACGGCCCGCAGGCCGCGCTCGTCCGCGCCTTCCCCCACACCGGTCGCACGCACCAGATCCGCGTCCACCTCGCCCACCTCGGCCACCCGATCCTGGGCGACCGCACCTACGGCAAGTTCGACATCCCGGCCTTCACGGGCTGGCCGATGCCGCGCGTGATGCTGCACGCGCACCGCCTGACCCTGACGCACCCGCAGACCGGCAAGCCGCTGACCATCACCGTCGAGCCGCCGGCCGACTTCCTGGAGCTCAAGCAGTGGCTGACGGCCAAGTACGGCCGCAAGACCTTCCTGCTCCCGGGCTAAGCCGGCTCAGAAGCCCTTCTCGCCCGGCTGCGGCACCCTCTTCGGCGGGCTCCACGCGGCCGGCTGGGTCGTCGCCGCCGTCAAGGGATCCTGATCCCCGCCGGCGCGCAGGCCGACCTCCAGACGGGCGAGCAGTTCCTTGACCCGGGCGGCCTGGTCCGGCTCGGCGGACAGATCTTTGGTCTCGAAGGGGTCGGCCTGCAGGTCGAAGAGCTGCGTCTGGTCCACCTGCGGGTAGCGGATCAGCTTCCAACGCCCGTCGGAGAACGCCTTCTGGATTCGCTTGTAACCGAAGACCAGTTCCGTCCTTGCCGGCCGGGCCGGGTCCGCCAGCACCGCGGTGAACTCCTGGCCCTCGCTGGTCTTCGGCGCCCCCACCCCGCACAGTTTGCCCAAGGTCGGCAGCACATCGAAGGTGTAGCACAACGCCGGCGTGCGCCGGCCCGCGGGCACGCCCGGGCCCGCGATGATGAGCGGCACGCGGAGGCTGTGCTCATAGAGGTTCTGTTTCCCAATCAGGCCGTGGGAGCCGCGGGCCACGCCGGAGTCCGCCGCGAAGACCACGTAAGTGTTCCGGCCCGCCGGCGAGGCGTCCAAGGCATCCAGCACCCGGCCGACCTGCGCGTCGAGGTAGCTGATATAACGATAATAATCGGCCAGCATCGCCCGGATGGCCTCGGGCCGCCGCGGCCAGGGCAGCAACTGCTCGTCGCGGATGACCATCTCGCCGTTGTTGAACGGGTGCTGACCGAGGAAGTTCGGCGGCAACGGGATCGCGGCCGGGTCATACTTCACGGGGAAGGCCTCGGGGACGATGTGCGGGTCGTGGGGGCCGTCGAAAGCGAGGTAGGCGAAGAACGGCTGGGCGGGGTCGCGCGCACGCAGGAAGGCCAGCACCTCATCCGTCGCCTCCTCGCACAGATGCTTCGGGCAGGGACGGTCGGGGCTGAGTTTACCGGTGGGCAGCAGGTCGTTGATCTTCGCCTTAAGCGGGTTGGTCATGCCACCGACGAAGAGCGAGCGGGCCTGCTGGAAGGACTTCCCGACCGAGCCCGGACCGTTGTGCCACTTGCCCGCCATGAAGGTCGCGTAACCGGCCGTCCCGAAAGCGTGCGGCCAAGTCTCATCGCGGGAGAGCTTCTCGTCGATCCGCGGCAACGGCCGGGCGGACAGCAACATCGCGCGGGAGGGTACGCAGGTGGCGCCATTGTTGCCGCCCATCATGTAGGCGCGCTCGAAGGCGACCCCGCGCGCCACCAGCCGATCGAGGTTCGGCGTCTTGATGGCCGGATTACCGAGCGCCGCGATGGTGTCCGCGCGCTGGTCGTCGGCGAAGATGAAGAGGACGTTGGGGCGCTCGACCGCGGCGAGCGCGGACGCACCCACGGCGAGCAGGGCGCAAACGAGACTCCGAGGGGCGCGGAAGAGGTCCATGCCCGTTGATAAGGGGGAAAACCGCCTAATCCAAGCCTCGTTCAAGCCTCGTCGCCGGAACGGCCATGGTGGCCGTCCTGCTTACGATGCTGGGGCTCGTCCGGCTCCACATGCACCAGCACCGAGATCACCTCGGGGTGGAGGCGGAGGATATCGGCCTTCACCTGCCCCGCGATGGCATGCCCTTCGGCCACGGTGGCGGTCTCGGGGACCTGCAGGTGGAAATCGACCTCGAAGCGATCGCCCAGGCGACGCGCGCGGAAAGCATGGAAACCCTTGGCGCCGGGCACGGCCAGGATGTGCTCGCTGAGGTCGTGCAGCACGTGCTCGGCCGGGGCGGTGTCGATGAGGTCCTCGCACGAGACCTTGAAGAGTTTCAAGCCCTCGGCCCCGAGCCAGCCGGCCAGCACGAGACCGACGACCTTGTCGAGGGCCCGCCACTCCGGATGGAGGTGGGCGACCACCACGGCGATCAAGGCGAGCAAGGAGGCGATGGCGTCGGCCCGGTGGTCGGCGGCGTTGGCCAGCAGCAGACGCGAACCGAGGCGCTCGGCCTGGCGACGGGCGTACTGGTAGAAACCCTCCTTGAGGATCAGCGCGAAGCCCGCGACCCAGGCGGCCGCGATGCCGGGCTGGGCGAGTTCGCCGCCCTCCATCAAGGAACGCACCGAGGTCCAGGCGAGGCCGACGCAGAACGCGATGACCAGGGCGGAGATGAACATCGTCGCGAGGGTGGAGACGCGGTGATGACCATAAGGGTGGTCGGCGTCCTTGGGTAGGTGCGCGAAACGCAGCCCGATGATCGCGGCGATGTCGCTCGCGATATCGACCAGCGAATGGATGCCGTCGGCCAGCAGGGCTTGCGAGGAAGCGAGGAAGCCGACGGAAAGCTTGGCAACCGCCAGCACGACGTTGACCCCGAGGCTCCAGGCTACGGTGAGTCCGCCTTCGCGCTGGAGCCGGGTGGTCATCGGGTGGAGTTGGCCTTGATCTGCTCGACCTCGCGCCGCCAGTCGATGTGCCGCAACGCCGCCGATTCCACGGCGTCTGCGATCTTGGGCAGCCCGGCGAGGAGATCGGCCAACGCGAACGCGGTCTCACCCTTGAGGCTGCGCGGGTCGACGGAGACGCTCAGGCCACCGGCGGGCTCCGCCTGTGGCTGCACGGAGGCCGGCAGGGCGCCGGGCGGGAGCGTCCGGCCGGGCTTGAGTCGGACATCGCCGCGGTCGGCGTAGAAGAAGTCGACCGCGGCGACGGCGGCGGTCTCGGCCGGCTCCACGCCGGGAGCGTACTCCTCGATGACCAGGATCGCATACTGCGGCATCACCCGACCTTCGGCGTCGAAGCGGTTGCGACCGCCGGTGACCAGCTCGCGCCGCACGCCGCCGTTGGGGAGCTTGGTGCGACGTTCCCCGAGGACGTAATGCCCGAAGAAGGACTTCCCCTGGACCGCGTAATCGTAATACATACCCGGCAGGCTCAGCGCCTCGGCCACGCGCTTCCGCTCGTCGCGCTGCGGGTTACCGCGGGAATTGAAAGCCATGAGGAGGGCCACCCCAAGGGTAGCCCCGACCAGGAAAAGGATGAACCGCTCGCGCTGTCCCATGCGGGCAGTCCAGCCGAGGAAACGGCGGGGGGCAAGGACAAGCCTCCGGGAGCGCCGATTGGCGTTGGAAAGCGGGGCGCTTATCGCCAGAACTTCCGCATGCTGCAGGCCACCGTCGAGACCCGCGTCCGCTTCGCCGAGACCGACGCCATGGGCGTGACTTACCACGGCAACTACCTCCCTTGGTTCGAGATGGCGCGCGTCGCCCTGCTCGACCAGCTCGGGACGCCCTACCGGAAACTCGAACAGGAAGGCTACCTGCTGCCGGTGCTCGAGACCGGCCTGACCTACCACCGCCCTTCCCGCTTCGACGACCGCGTCCGCATCACCGTGACGCTGGCCGAGAAGCCCAAGGCGCGGCTCCGCCTGACCTACCGGGTCGAGCGCGACGGCGAGCTGCTCGTCGAAGGCTTCACCGTCCACGCCTTCGTCTCCCGCGAGTTCAAGGCCATCCGCCCGCCGGACGCCGTCGAGGCCGCCTTCCGCCAAGCCTTCGGAGCCTGACCCATGAAGATCGCCGCCGCCCCGCTGGGGCCTTTCGAAACCAATGCCTACCTCGTCGTCGCCGCGAACGGCAACGATTGCTGCGTCATCGACGCACCCAAGGACGCCGGCCCGCTGCTGCTCGCAGAAATCAAGCAGCAAGGCCTCAACCTGACTCACCTGCTGATCACGCACGGCCACTGGGACCACATGTGCGATGGACGCTATTTCGCCGACGCCGGCGCCCAGGTCATCGCCCACAAAGACGACCAGCAGCTCATCGAGAACATCGAGGCTTACCGCACCCGCTACCAGTCAATGATCCCGTCGCTTTCCGACGACGACTTCCGTTCGGTGAAGGTCGATCGCTGGGTGGATGAAGGCGACGTGGTCGAGAGCTGCGGCTATAAGTTCGAGATCCGACATGTCCCGGGCCACTGCCCCGGCAGCATCCTGTTCTACGCCGCCGACCAGAAGATCGCTTTCACCGGAGACGCCATCTTCAAGGGCTCCGTCGGGCGCACCGACTTACCCAACGGCGACTGGAACCAGCTCCTGACCTCGATCCGCCAGCGTATCTACTCCCTGCCGGATGACGTCGTGCTCCTCCCCGGCCACGGCGGCCAGACCTCAGTCGGCCTCGAGAAGCAGACCAATCCGTACGCCAAGCCCTGAGCCGCCCTTGGCCCCCGTACCCTGCCCTTATCTGCCTTCCTGTGGCCGGACGCTGTCTTGGCGCGACCTGGCCGCGTGGCGGGATGACCGGGGACCGGAGCTCTACCTGACCTGCCTAGAATACGGCCAGCAGCTCTGGCTGGACGGGTTGCCAGCCCGGGCGCTGCTCGCTGTCGATCGGGCGCTCTATTGCGACGTCCCGGCCGGAGCCGAAGTCTTGCGGGCTTACGCCATGCCCTATCGCGCGGTCGGATGGATGGTGAAGCAGCCCGCCGACGCCTTCACCGGCAACGCCCGCGTCCATTATCAGCACCTCGCGGATCGTGTGCGCGGCGAGCGCGCCGAACTCAAGAAGTGGCGGGCTTGGGCCGCCTGGGCGGTCACGCGTCACGTCCGCCCGGACTTCGCGGGCGACCCTAAGCATATCGTCACCGAGCCCACGCACGCGGAGATCGAGGCCGGCCTCAGCACCTATGGCCTGAGCGGTGAAATCGCCGAGTGGCGCCGCGCACTCGCCGACTGAACCCACCTGCTATTTCCTTATGAAACTCCACGCTGACCATTCCCTCCGTATCGTCGTCGACGCGACCGACCTACAGGCCGGCCGAGCGGGAGAGTGTCCGCTGGAGCAGCGCGACGTCCCCGCACCCAGCCGCATCACCCTTCGTTCGTTCGAAGCCGGCGCGACCTGGTCGCACGACGGAAGTAAGTTGCTCGAAGTGCTCGTCGTGCAGGGTCGTCTCCAGATCAACGGAGAAGAACTGAACCCGAAGTCTTATGTTCGCCTGTCACCGGGCATGGCGGTGTCGCTTCAGACCAAGGAAGGTTGCGTGCTTTACCTCAACGCAAGGACCCCGACCGAACCGGAAAAGGACTCCTACGCCTTACGCGGCGACTCCCTCGACTGGCGCCAAGGCATGGTCCCGGGACTCAAGGTGACGTCCCTCCACCAAGGCCTCACGAAGCACACCGCCTTGGTGCGCTGGGCACCCGAGACGCGCTTCAACCCGCATACCCACGTGGGCGGCGAAGAGATCCTCGTCCTCGAAGGCGTCTTCCGCGACGAGCACGGGAGCTACCCCGCCGGCACGTGGATCCGCAGCCCGCACCTGAGCAACCACCGGCCGTTCACCGGCCCGGAAGGCGCGACCATCTTGGTCAAGGTCGGCCATCTCGACGTGGCCTGAAACCGCGCCGCGCGACGCCCGGCTACTTGGAGAAATCCAGGATCTCGGCCTCGAGCGTGACCTCCTGACCGCCCAAGCTCAGTTTGGCGCTCTGCCCCTTGGGCATCGTCAGGCGCGTCTCGCTACGCCGGACGGCGGGCCCGGTAGCCGGCGCCTCCTCGATCACCGCCTGATGCAGGACGAGCTCACGCGACTCCCCCAGCCGGGTGAGGGTGAGCGCCTGGCGTTTCTCGTCGTAAGACCGGAGCGTCCAACCGTCGACCTTGCGACCCAGCGGGAGCCACTTGCGGGCCCCGGTAGCATCCTCGATCGAGAAAAGCTTGTCGGCCGGCAGGACGCCATGGAAGAGAGGGATCCCGCCTTTGGGCTTGGCGAGGGCGGCGGTACGCGCCGCGGCCGGCGTCGGCGAGGGCGGCGCCGCGGGCGGCTCACGCGTCTCGGTGACGACATCCAAGGTCAGGGTGCCATCGGCGTTCACCTTGGGCATGACCGACAGGAGCACCCCCTCCTCGGCATTGCCGACGGTGATGGTGGCCCGCTTGCCGTCGACCGTGATGACGGAGGGCATGGCGACCACTTCCGTCTTACCGTCCTTGTCGGTCTGCGTGAAGGTGGCCTTGACCTTGAGGTGGGTCGGTACCGGGGCTTCCTGTGCGCAGGCCAAGGTGACGTACACGAGGGCGAGGAGCCGGCCGAAAGGGCGGAGAAGCATACCTGGGAGGATGAGGGACGCCCGACCGAGGGCAAGCCGAAGGCCCCGGCTTACTTGGTCGTCACCGCCGGCAGCTTGGTGACCTCCACGGATAGCGTGATAGTGGTACCATTGGCGCTGCCGATGACGAAGTTCTGGCCGGGCTGGACGGTGACGGTGCTGACGACGTCATTGGCCCCGGCCTCCACGACGGACTTGTAGAGCGTCAGTTCGCGCAGGGATTTCTCCTTCGCGATAGTCAGCACCTGGTACTTCGCATCGTAAGCCTCGAGGGTCCAGCCGGCGAAGGTCTGGCCGACCTTCATCCAGCGGCGATGACCGGCATCATCCGCGAGCGAGAACAAGCCTTCGGAGGGGAGCACGGAATGGAACACGGGCACGCCATTGCCGCCGGCGGTGCGCTCCTTTCCGGAACGGGAGCGACGCTCGCGCTCCTTTTCGGACATGGCCTGCAGCTGGGCCTGGGCGAACGCGGCCTTGTCCTGGGCCGAGGTGGGCAAAGACGCGTGCAAGTTGACGCTGACCTCGCCGGTCGGGAGTAAGGTCGGGGTGAAGGAAAACTCCAGTTGGGTCGGCGGGAGCGGCGGCTGGCCGGGCAGAGGCGGCTTGGCCGGGCCGGTGATGGAAGCCTTACCCTCGGCGCCAGAGAGCACGGTCAGCGAGGGGATGGTGAGGACATCGCCGGGCTTGCCGTCCGGTCCGGGCGGAGCAGCGACCGTCGCCTTGAGTTTGATCTGCGCGGGGGGCGCCACGGGTGCGGGCACCGGGGCCGCGTCCTGGGCCCAGGCCCAGACGGACACGTGGACAAGGCAGGCAAGGGTAAGCTTACGCATGGGCGGGGATGCCTAGTTAACCCCTGAAACCCGCCCGAGTTCCAAGCGGCCTCGGAGCGACCTCAGAGGCGCTTGAAGACCAGCGAGGCGTTGTGACCGCCAAAACCGAGGTTGTTCGAGATCGCTACGTTGACCGTGCGCTTCTTGGCCACGTTGGGAGTGTAGTCCAGGTCGCAGTCGGGGTCCGGATTCTCGTAATTGATTGTCGGCGGGATGACACCGTGGTGAATCGCGAGACAGCAGACGGCCGCTTCCACGCCGCCGGCGGCGCCGAGGAGGTGACCGGTCATCGACTTGGTCGAGGAAATGGAAATCTGGCGGGCGGCCTCACCGAAGGTGCGCTTGATCGCGAGGGTCTCGCAGCGGTCGTTGATCGGGGTCGAGGTACCGTGGGCGTTGATGTAACCGACCTCGGACTTCTCGACGCCGGCTTCGGCGAGGGCACGGTTAAGGCAGAGCGCCAGCCCCTTCCCTTCCTGATCCTGGCCGGTGATGTGGTAGGCGTCGCAGGTGGCGCCATAGCCGACGAGCTCGCAATAGATGCGGGCCCCGCGGGCCTGGGCATGCTCAAGGGTCTCGATAACGAGGACGCCGGCGCCTTCGCCCATGACGAAGCCATCGCGCAGCTTGTCGAACGGACGCGAGGCCTTTTCGGGCGTGTCGTTGAAGTCGGTCGACATCGCCTTCATATTGCAGAAGCCGGCGTAGCTGAGACGGGTGATCGCGGCCTCGGAACCACCGGAGAGCATGATGTCAGCGTGGCCGTCGCGGATATGACGCAGCGCCTCGCCGAGGGCGTGGGAGCCGGAAGCGCACGCGGAGACGACGCCGAAATTGACGGACTTGGCCTGGAACTCGATGGCCACGACGCCGGAGGCGATGTTGGCGATGAGCGAAGGGATCGTGAAGGGAGAGACGCGCGACGGACCGCGCTCGATGAGGATGCGGGCCTGATTCTCGATGGTTTCCATGCCGCCAATGCCGGAACCGATGATCACGCCGAAACGTTCGGAATCGACCTTAGTGACGTCCAGCTTGGCGTCTTTGACGGCCATCCGGGAGGCGGCGACGGCGTACTGCGTGTAGCGGTCGTTGCGCTTGGCCTCCTTCGGGTCCATGAACTTTCCCGGATCGAAGTCGCGCACCTCGGCGCCGACCTTGGACGGGAAATCCGTCGGGTCGAAGCGCGTGATGCGGGCGATACCAGAACGACCCTTGGTCAGGCCGTCCCAGAAGGCCTCGGTATCATGGCCAAGCGCCGACAGGCAACCGATGCCGGTGACGACGACGCGACGGGTCGGATGGGCGGAGCTCACGGGTCGGGCCCCGGGGGACCCGGGAAGGTTACTTGGTGGCGTTGGCCTTGATGTACTCGACGGCGTCGCCGACGGTCTTCATCGAGGCGGCCTTGTCTTCCGGGATGGAGGCGATGCCGAACTCGTCCTCGAAAGCCATGATCATTTCGACCAGGTCAAGGGAGTCGGCCTTAAGGTCGGTCTGGAAGCCGGCCGTGGGGGTGAGCTGCTCAAGGTTGACCCCAAGCTGCTTAACGATGATGTCCTTGACGCGCTGTTCGATATTTTCGGGCATAAGAAAGGGTTTTTGTTGGTTTCTGGGTGTCAGATAGCCATGCCACCGTCAACCGAAAAGACCTGCCCGGTGATGTACCCGCCTTCCTCGGAAGCGAGGAAATCCACCATGGCGGCGATGTCGTTGACCGAGCCAAAACGGCCCAGGGGGATGACCCCGAGGATCTTCTGTTTAATCTCCTCCGAGAGCTCCCCCGTCATATCAGTCGTGATGAAGCCGGGGGCCACCGCGTTGGCGGTGATGCTGCGGCCGGCCAGTTCGCGGGCGAGGGTCATGGTCAGGCCATGGAGACCGGCCTTGGCGGCGGCGTAGTTGGCCTGGCCGGCGTTCCCCTGAACCCCGGTAACCGAGGAGATGCTGATGATGCGGCCCCAGCGCTTCTTGGTCATCGGGCGCACGAGACCCTTGGTCCAATAGAAGGCCGAGGAGAGGTTGGTGGAGATGACATCGTTCCAGTCCTGCTCGGACATGGCCATGACCAGCTTGTCGCGGGTGATACCGGCGTTGTTGACGAGGATCTCGACGGCGCCGAACTCGGCGACGATCTGCTCGCAGGCCTTCGCGACCGCGGCGGCATCGGAGACGTCGACCTGGTAGGCCTTGGCTTTCTGCCCCTTGGCCACGATGTCGTTGGCGACCGCGACGCAGGTGTCCGACTTGGAAACGCAAAGCACGGTGTGGCCGTGGGCGGCGAGGCGTTCCGCGATGGCCTTACCGATGCCGCGACCGGCACCGGTGACGAGGGCGACGCGAGGAGAGTGCGTGAGATGCATCGACGGAGATTTGTGGTTGGAAATCCGCCGGGTGGCAAGTGGCGAAAACGCCGCCCCACCCCACCCCGACTCAGTAGACGTCGCGCTGGTAGCGGCCGTCCTTCTTGAGCTGCTTGACCCACTCCCCGGCGGCCTCGGGCGTCATCCCGCCCTGCTCGGCCACGAGGGCGTGCAGCGCGGCGTCGACGTCCTTGGCCATGCGCTTGGCGTCGCCGCAGACATAGAAATAGGCGCCTTGCTGGAGCCACTTCCAGAGCTCGGTCGCCTGCTCGCGCATGCGGTCCTGTACGTAGACCTTGGCGGCCTGGTCGCGCGAGAAGGCCGTGTCGAGGCGGGTCAGCGTGCCCGCCTTCAGGTGGGCCGCCCACTCGTCGGCGTAGAGGAAGTCATGGTCCTTGCGCTGGTCACCGAAGAACAGCCAGTTGAGTCCCTTCGCGCCGCGGGCGGCGCGATCCATGACGAAACTGCGGAACGGCGCGACGCCGGTACCGGGGCCGACCATGATGACCGGGGCGTTGTCGTCGGCCGGCAGGCCGAAGTGGGATTCGGCGACGAAGATCGGCAGGTCGGGCTCGTTCAGACGAGCGCGGTCGGCGAGGAAACTGGAGCAGACGCCCTCGCGGGCGCGACCGTTGGTCTCGTAACGGACGACCGCGACGGTCAAGTGAATCTCATCCGGGTACTTCGACGGGGCCGAGGAGATGGAATACAGGCGCGGCATCAGCTTGCGCTGGAGCTCGACCCATTCCTGGGCGGACGGGCGGGCCGACGGAAACTCCTCGAACAGGTCGATGAATTCACGTTGCTCCAACCAAGCCTTCTTCTTCTCGGGATCGACCTCGGCCAGACGGGCGGCTAGGGCCTCTTTCTGGGCAGGATCGGTCGCCCGGTCATGCAGGAGTTGGACGAACTTATAGGTCGGCCCGTTCAGCGCCACGCGCCGGGAAAGCGCCTCGCGCAGGGGGATCGCCGACGGGTCCTTGGGGATGGTGACGGCTTCATCGCCCGCGAAACCAGCGGCTCGCAGCAAGGCCGCGACGGCCGCAGGGTTATTGGTCGGGAAGACCCCAAGAGAATCCCCACACTTATAGGTCAAACCGCTCCCCTGAAGGGAGACCGAGAAATGCTGGGTATCCTTCTGGCTGGCGAGCGAACTGAGCCGACGACGATCGACCAGCGAGGCAGGGAAAGGGTTGTTCTTATCGAAGGCCACGGCGAAAAAAGGTATGTCCGCAGGATGGGCAGCCGATGGTATTGGCAACCCTCTTTTGAGCCGAGGGCTACTTCCAGACCTTCACCCAGTCCACCTCGACGTCATCCGGCAGCTTCGACGGGACGAGATCCTTACGCTCGAAATCCGAGACCCAGTGGGCGAGATTCACATGCATCGCTTCCTTCACCTCGGGTTTGTCGAGCTTATGTACGGCCCTGCCGTTGAAGTACCAGGTGTAGGCCTTCTCGGTCCAGAGGAAGCCGTAGGTATTGAACCCCTTCGACACCTGACCGGGCTTGAGGACGAGGTCCGTCTTCACCGGGCGAAGTTCCCGCACACCCTTGCTATCCCCCACCTTGGCCCAGGGGACGAGTTTATCTTCCCCGAAACACTCGTAATAGAGCGTGGCCGCCGGCGGCTCAGCGGTAACCTTGTTGCGCAACATAAAGCCGCCGTGATGCCCGCGCTGGGCGTTGAACCGGATGGAGGCCTCAAAGTAACCGAAGGCCTGGGTGAACTTATCGCGGGTACTCACCCCAGAGCCCTGCCAGCCATCGGGACGCTCGGTCAGCGCAATGACCAACTTGCCGGCCTTGAGCGAGACCGCCGCAGGCCCGCCCTCGAAGGTCCACTTGGCCGGGTCGAGGGCCGCGCCATCGAATTCCTCCGAGAAGGCCAGCTTCAGCTTGGACGTAGGGTCGGCCGCGACAGCGACCAACGGCAGGATACAATAAAGGAGGCGGCGCATGGCAAGGAAAGGGGTCACTTCCAGACCTTAACCCAGTCGATCTGCAAAGGCTCCGGACCATTCGTCGGGTCCATGAATTCCTTCACCTTGCCTCCCTCGGCGGTGTGGTGGCAGAACTCCAAGAACATCGGGGTGGTCGGGGTGGTCTTCAGCTCCAGTCGGTGGACCTTCTTCCCATCGACATACCACTCGAAGAACTTCGGGGTCCAATGGACGCCGTAGGTGTGGAACTTCTTATAGGAGGCACCGCCGTCGAAATCGATGCCGTGCTTGACCGGCCGGAGCATGCGGAGCCCGGTGTTGTCGGCCACCTGGGCGCCGGGGACGATGACATCGTCGCCATGACCATCGAAGAAGAGCCGGGCCGACGGCGGCTCGTCGAGGCTGGCATTGCGCACCTCGAAACGGCCGGACCGGCCCTTGGTCTGCAGCATCCGGACCGAAGCCTCGAAGTAGCCGCTGACCTGGCTGAACTTGCGGGCCGAGTTCAGGGTGCTGCTGATCCAGAGGCCGGGCTCCTTCCCCGGGAGCAGATTCAGGTTGGCCTTGCCGTCCTTGATCGTGACGGAGTGGTGGACGTTCCACTTGGTCGCATCGATCTCGGGGGCGTTGAACTCGTCCGACCAGGTGAGCTTCATCTGGGAGTTGGGCGCGGCCGAGACGGCGAGCGGCAGCAGGCTCAGGAGGGCGAGGTGGCGAAGGCGTCGCATGGGGGTGCACCCATTCGAACCCAAATCCGACGGGTGGCAAGCGGGATGAGCCCGCCGGGCGCCCCTCAGGCCCCGAAAATCTCGTCGATTTCCTTGCGGCTCAGGGGGCGGCAATCGCCAAGCGGCATCTTCCGGAGGACCAGGCCCCCGATCTGGAAGCGGGACAGGACCTTCACATGGAAACCGAAAATCTCGAGCAGACGCCGGATCTCGCGCTTGCGCCCCTGGTCGAGGTGGATCTCAAGGCGGGTCGGGTCTTCCGGGTGGCGGATGACTTTCTTGAAGCGCAGCATCTCGCCTTCCTCGACGGCGCCCTTGAGCAGGCGGGGCGTCAGGGTCGGGTCGTAGTCGCGGTTCAAGGTGATCTCGTAGCGCTTGATGATACCGCCCGAGGGATGCATCACCTTGTTCGCGAGCGCGCCGTCGTTGGTCAGCAGAAGCAGGCCTTCGGAATCCTTGTCGAGGCGACCGACGCAGAAGAGACGCAGCGGACGGTACTCCGGCGGCACCATGTCGAAGACGGTCTGACCGCCATGGGAGTCGTCGTTGGTGCAGAGAAAACCGCGCGGCTTGTTCATCATCAGCACGACGGTCCGGGCGAGCGGCTTGATGTGCTGCCCCTGGCACTTGACCACGTCGACGGCGGGATCGACCGGCTGGCCGGTGACCGCGACTTTGCCGTTGATGATAACCTCGCCGCCCGCGACCAGGCGCTCCGCCTCCCGGCGGGAGCAGACTCCCGCCTGGGCGAGGAACTTGTGGATGCGCATGGGTCCTTCGTCGGGCACGCCCTACCCTTGGGGCCTTTCCGCCCGCAGGGCGAGACAATCACGCGGCGACCCGCGGACGGACTTTTTCTCGCCCTCGGGCTCGGGTTCGTCCTACTAGGCCCATGCGCCTTATCGACGGAAACGCCATCGCCCAGCAGGTCCTTGCCGAAGTCAAGGCCCGCGTCGCCCAGCTCGCCCCGGTCGTCCCCCACGTCGCGTTCGTCCGCGTGGGCGAAGATCCCGCCTCGGTCTCCTACGTCACCAAGAAGCAGAAGACCGCCGCCGAGGTCGGGATGAAGGCCAGCCTCCAGCTCTTCCCCGAGACGGTGACTAAGGAAGAACTCTTCCGCCACCTCGACGCCCTCAATGCCGACTCCTCGGTCCATGGCATCCTGATCCAGGCCCCGCTGCCAAAGCACCTGCCCGAGACGGAGGTCTTCAACCGCGTGTCCCCGGACAAGGACGTCGACGGCTTCGGCACGCAGAGCATCGGCCGCCTCGTGCAGGAACTACCCGGCGCCTTCGCGGCCTGCACCCCCGCCGGCGTGATTGAGCTCCTGCGCCGCTCCGGCGTCGAGACCGCCGGCAAGCACGCCGTGGTCGTCGGCCGCTCGCTCATCGTGGGCAAGCCCGCGGCCGCCCTGCTCCTCGCCAAAGGCTGCGACTGCACCGTGACCATCGCGCATTCGCGCACGCGGGACCTCGCCGGCATCGTCCGCCAGGCCGACATCGTGGTCGCCGCGATTGGCAAGCCCCGCTTCATCACCGCCGACATGGTCAAGCCCGGCGCGGTCGTCATCGACGTCGGCATCAACCGCGTGCCCGACGCCACCAAGAAGACCGGCTACCGCATCGTCGGGGACGTGGATTTCGACGCCGTGTCCCCTCTCTGCGAAGCCATCACGCCCGTCCCGGGCGGCGTGGGACCGATGACAGTGGCTATGCTGATGAAGAATACGGTCGACGCCTGCGTGCGCCAGCGTGGCTGAGCGTCCTCCGCCCCTCCCGCCCGTCCCCGCCGGCCTCTGGTGGCGGACCTTCGCGGCGTTGGCCGACGTCCTCCCGCTGCTTGTGCTGAGCTGGTGGCTGGCGGTCCGGCTCGCGGGGCCGGACGAACTGACCGCGCTCACGACGGTCGGCGCGTTCTACGACCAGTTGCAGACCCTTTCGCTACAGTCGCAAAGGACCGGCTCCACGGCCGCGCTGTGGGACCTGGCCCTCCACCCGCCCGAGGCGACGCTCCAAGCGTACGCGCTCTGGCTCGGCTTCCTCGGCACGGTCTCGTTCTGCGTGGTCGGCGGGGCGCTCACCGCCCAGGAATGGCTCGGCCAGGGCCGCACCCTCGGCAAGCGGATCTTCCACCTCCGCTCCATCGACGTCACCACGGGCGAAGCCCCGGGCTTCCTGCCGGCCCTGCTGCGCTCGGCCTGGAAAACGGCCTTCCTCTGCCTGCCGAACCCGCTCTTCACCCTGCTCGGGATCGTGAACGCCCACGTGCCGCTTTTCCGGAAAGATCGTCGCGCCTGGCATGACCTCTGGACCCGCACTCAGATCGTCGAGGACGACCGCCGCTGACTCCGAGCATGAAGGCCGCCTGTCTCATCCTCAGCACCCTGCCGGCGCTCCGGGCCGCTGACCTCCCCTTGCCCCCGCTGGTGGAGGGCCCACCCGCGGCCGGGCGGCGGGTCACGGTCACCGCGCCAGAATACGCCGGGACGCAGGTGCGCCATCTGCTCGCTCTCCCCGATGACTGGACCCCGGATTGGAAGGCCCGCGGCAAAAGCTGGCCGGTCATCGCCGAGTACACCGGCAACTATTTCCCGACCTCCGGCTCGACGGGCGAGGTCGAAGGTGCCGGCCTCGGCTACGGCGTGGCGCGGGGCCGGGCCCTCTGGATCGTCCTACCCTACGTCGCGAAGGACCGGCGGAAGAACGAGGTGACCTGGTGGGGTGACGTCGAAGCGACCGTCGGCTACGCCAAGACCAACCTCCCCCGAATCTGCGCCGAGTTCGGGGGCGACGCCAAGCGGGTCGTGCTCTGCGGCTTCTCCCGCGGCGCCATCGGCGTCTCTTTCCTCGGCCTGCATGACGACGAGATCGCCGGGCTCTGGTGCGGCTTCTGGGCCCACGACCATTTCGATGGCGTCCAGGCCTGGAGCGCACCTTGGGGCGCCCCGCTCGCGCGCTACCGCGCGGAAGCCGCTGTCCGGCTGCGTCGCCTACAGGACCGACCCGTCCTGATCAGCCAGGGCCACCCTGGCGAGCAGGCCCGGGAGTTCGTCGCGCCCATCGTCCCGAAAAACGTCGACTACCTGACGGTCGACATGACGGCGCTCTACGGACCCTTCCCCAACCCGGCCGTCAAGCACCCGCACAACGACCGCTGGCCTTTGCGCGACGGGTCGGCGACCGCCTCCGCGCGGGCGTGGTTCGAGCGCGTGACGGCGACCGGAAAGCCCGCGAAGTAAGCCGCCACCGACGGGCACAAAAAAGCCCCGGGGATGAGCCGGGGCTTGGTGCGGAAATCAGCCGGGATCAGCCTTGGACGCCTTCGCTGTCACCGCCGCGTTCGCGGAAGGGACGGCGCTCGCCGCGTTCCGGACGGTCGCCACGGGGGCGGTCCATCGGCTTCGGGGCGGGGGCGTACTCGCGACCTTCCTTCTCGGCGATGGCGGCGCGGCGCGAGAGGCGCACGCGACCCTTGTCGTCGATGCCGACGCACTTGACGATGATCTCGTCGCCGAGCTTGCAGATGTCCTCGACGCGCTCGACGCGCTGGTCGGCGAGC
>CAIRWP010000088.1 GCA_903882335.1 uncultured Opitutia bacterium
ATCATGCCCGTGCCTCCCGGCACCCAGGTCCTCGAGGAAGGCACCGGCCGCCTCGTGGCCGAGCTGACCGAGCACGGCGACCGCGTGGTCCTCCTCGCCGGTGGCAAAGGCGGCCTCGGTAACATGAATTTCAAGAGCTCGGTCAACCAGGCCCCGCGCCGCACCACCCCGGGCTACCCGGGGGAGAAGGGCGACTTCCGCCTCGTGCTCAAGACCATCGCTGACATCGGCCTGGTGGGCTACCCCAATGCCGGTAAGTCGACCTTGACCACCTTGCTCACCGCGGCTCGCCCGAAGACCGCCCCGTACCCGTTCACCACGCTGCATGTGAATGTCGGCGTGATCGAGTACACGGACCGTTTCGACCGCATCGTGATGGCCGATATCCCGGGCCTCATTGAGGGCGCCCATGACAACCGCGGCCTTGGCCACCAGTTCCTTCGCCATATCGAGCGGTGCACGCTGCTCGTCTTCATCATCGACATGGCTGGCAGCGAGAACCGCAAGCCATGGGATGACTTCAAGGTCCTTGAGCGCGAACTGCGTCTCTATTCCAAGGTTCTCGCCGGCAAGCCGCGCGTGATCGTAGCCAACAAGCTCGATTTGCCCGAGGCGGCCAAGTACTTGCAGGAATTCCAGAAGCGCGTGCACGAACGCGTGATTCCGATCTCCTGCTATAGCGGCGACGGCCTTGAGAATCTCCGCACCCAGCTTTGGAGCGCCGTGAAAGGCCCGGTCGACCAGCGGCCGAAGCCGCCGGTCCAGGTCGTCCATGAATTGCCGACAAAGCCGGCGAAGGCCCCGTCGAAGGCGAAGGCGAAGCCGGTCGCCAAGGCCAAGCCTGCGAAGAAGGCCAAGCCGGTCGCCAAGGCCGCCAAGCCGGCGGTGGCGAAAGCCAAGGCGAAGCCGGTGAAGAAGGCTCCGCTCAAGAAGGTCGCGCCTAAGAAAGTCGCGCCGAAGGCCGCCCCCAAGAAGGTGAAGGCCAAGGCCAAGGTCGCGGCGAAGAAGTCCCCGGCCAAGAAGATGGCCGCCCCCGTGAAGAAGGCGGCCGTGCGGACCAAGGCCAAGAAGAAGTAAGGCGACTCCTTACTTCTGGGCCGGCTTACGCTCCTTGAACTTCAACGACTCGGAGTTCAGGCAGTAGCGGAGACCTGTCGGCTTGGGGCCGTCTTCGAAGACGTGGCCGAGGTGGCAGTCGCAGCGCGCGCAGAGGATCTCAACCCGCACCATGCCGTGCGCTCGGTCCTCGATCGTGGCGACGTTCTCCTTGGAGACCGGGGAGAAGAAGCTCGGCCAACCCGTACCAGAGTTGAACTTGGCGTCCGACGAGAATAGGGGGAGGTCGCAGCAGACGCAGTGGTAGGTGCCGGCCTTCTTATTGTCCAGGAGCGTGCCGCAGAACGGACGCTCGGTGCCTTTGCCGCGCGTCACGTAGTATTGCTCCTTGGTCAGCTGGGCGGCCCAGGCCTCGTCGGTCTTGATGACCTTGTCGACGAGCACGGCTTTGCCAACGCCGCCTTGGCCATCGTCGAGGGTAACGAGCACCTGGGGGGCTTTCGGGGCGGAGGCTTCGGGCTTGGTCATGGTCTTCGGGGAGGGCGGGGTGGAAGGGGTGGCGGCGGCGAACAGGGCGAGTCCGGAGACGAGCGTGGCGGCGAGGAGGAGGGTGGGCTTCATGGTCTTAGCTGAAAGATTTGCCGCAGCCGCAGGTGCTGCTCGCGTTGGGGTTGCGCACCTCGAAACCCTTGCCGTGCAGGCCATCGTCGAAGTGCACGGTGGAGCCGTCGAGGTAGGTGTGGCTGGCCGGGTCGATAAGGAACTTCACGCCCTCGCTCTCGAACTCGAGGTCGCCGTCCTTGCGCACGTCGAAGGCCATGCCGTATTCGAAGCCCGAGCAACCGCCGGTCTCGACGAGCACGCGGAGCAGCGAGGCCGGGTCGGCCTGCTGGGCGTGCAAGGAGCGGATCTGGCGGGCCGCTTCGGGGGTGAGGTTGATCATGCCTTTAAGTTTAGCTCCATTCCTCCGGAGTCAAGGGGCGGAAGCGGGTCTTGGCGGCTTGCCTCCGCGGGTAGGGTGGGGTAAACACCCGGATGCGCCGCCTGACCCTCATCCTCTTAGCGACCTTGGTCATCTATGTCGTCACGGGCTTGGTCATGGGTCTGCTCGTCACGCAGGGCATCTTCGCCGGCCTCTCCAACATCCCCGGGCAGACCGGCGGCTTCACGGGGTCGTTCTGGGGCGATGTCCAAGGTTTGCTTGGCGTCATGTTCCAAGGCGGCGAGCTGCCGGACAAACCACCCATCGTTTGGTTCATCGTCATCCTGGCGGTCGCGTTCCTGCAGGCCTGCCTGGTTTTCCTGCCTTTGCCGCTCGACCTCGCCGGCTCGCTGCAAGGCGGTCGCCTGCGTCCCCGGATCTTCGCCGCCGCCCTCTTGATCCCGCTTCCCTTCGTCCTCGCCGGACTTTGGTTGAGCGATGCGCTCTATTTCCTGCCGGGGCCGGCCAAGGACGTCGGAGAAATCGCGTCGATGTCGACGGTCGGCTGCTTGGTGGCTTGGGGCGTCTCCTGGCTCGTCTGGATCCCCTTGCTCCTGCGCCGTTCCAAAGGTGAGCCGGACGCGGTCGAGCGGGCCGTGGCCCGGGCCCTGCGGGGGACCGCCATCGGCTGGGCCCTGTCGCTCCCTTGGCATTACGTAGTCCGCGAGCGGCAGACCTGCGTCTGCGCGACCGGCACTTTCTTCGGCCTGATCTTCGGGTTGATCGGACTGGTCTTGGTCGGCGGCCCGCTCCTGCTCGTGTTCGCGCGCGACCGGCGGATCCGCGCCGCGCTCCGCTCGGAATAACTCAGAGCTCGCAGCCCTGCTGCGTCTCGCGCGTCGGCCGCGCGATCAGCCCGCGGTAAGGTTCGTCGGGGTAGGTCTCCGTGGCCCGCGCCCCGAGCAGGTGCGCGTCGCACACGCCCAGCAGCTGCGCCAGCGTCTCGGTGCGGCGCATCTCGTGCAGGAAGCGTCCGTCGGCGTCGACCGCCAGGCCGACGAAGTTGAGGAACTTCTTGAGGCGACCGGCCTGCTTCTCCGGCGCCAAGGCCTGGTCGCAGCACTCCTCGACGAGTTCCTGGATGTAGGCGCGGACGTCGCCCAGGGTCGGCCGGTAGCGCGGGAGGCCTTGCTGGGTCTCGCGCCATTGGCGGAAGATCCACGGGTTCCGGATCGCGTGGCGGCCCATCATCATGCCGTGCGCGCCGGTCTCGGTCGTCAAACGCTGGGCCTTGTCGGCGGTCGCCACGTCGCCGTTGGCGATGACGGGGCAGGGGACGGAACGGACCGCCTGCGCGATGGCAGCGTAGTCGACCTCGGACCAGTAGAGTCCCTTGACGGTGCGGCCGTGCACGGTGAGGAGGTCGACCTGGTGCTTCGCGACCAAGGCGAGGAGCGCGTCAAAGTGACGCTGGTCCTCGAAGCCGATGCGCATCTTGACTGTGAAGCGGCCGGGGATGGCCTGCCGCATCGCGCCGAGGAGCTCGTCGACCTTCGCGGGGTCGCGGAGCAGGCCGCCACCGACGTTCTTGCGGTAGACCTTCGG
>CAIRWP010000089.1 GCA_903882335.1 uncultured Opitutia bacterium
GCGCTCACGCACCTCGGCCGGCTCGACGGACAGATCGCCAAAGCCAACCGCAACAAGAGCCTCACCTGGGATTTCCTCACCGCCAAGCCGGAGGCGCTCGGGAAGTTCACCGAAGGCGTCGAGGCGGAGGAACTCCGTCGCGCCTGGACTTACCTCGACGCAGCCGCACCGCTGCTCGCGGCGATCGCCACCGATGACGTGAGGGAGGAACTGACCTTGGGCGCCGACCTCGCCCGGGCCGGCCTGCATCGCGCCGAAGGCAAGGCCCTGTCTCGCCGGGAGCGCAGCGCCTTGATCGAGCGTTATCAGGCGGCTTGGCTCAAGCGGGCGCGACCCGGCGGTCTCGACGAAAGCGTCGCTGCTTTGTTCGGTGAGCCGACCGGTTGATCCGGTGCGGGAACATCGGCGGGCGGACGGGGTTAACTAGTTTGACCGCATGCGAACCTCGACGCTCATGGCCGGACTGTTGCTTGGGGCGACCGCACCCGCGGCGACCCCGGGCGACGCCCTGTTCGCCGGGGAGGTGCCGGTCATCGGGCTGGCGATCCCGCCCGATGGCCTGCAGAAGCTCGCGAAAGACGCCCGGACGTTCGTCGAATTCACCTTGCAGGAGCCAGGCCAGAAGGCGCTCGAGCATTGCTCCATCAAACTGAAGGGCACCCACGGCAGCTTCCGGCAGATCAACGACGCGCGCCCGGGTTTCTCCATCCGCACGGCCAAGACGACCGACCAGGCCTTCCACGGACTCACGAAGTTCCAGCTGAATAACTGCGCCCAGGACGGGACGATGATCCATGAGCAGCTCGCCGGCGAGATCGCCCGGGCCGCCGGCGTGCCAGCCTCCCGCTGCACCCATGCTTACGTGTCGATGAACGGCAAGTTACTCGGGGTCTATGTGCTGAAGGAAGGCTTCGATGCCGATTTCCTGCGGCCGTTTTTCCCGGACACGCGCGGTCACCTGTACGACGGCGGGCTGCACACCGACATCCACCCGGGGCTCGAATTGGACAAGGGCGACCCGAAGGACAAGAACCGGATCACCGAGTTCTCCCAGGCGCTCCGGGAAGGCGACCCGGCCAAGCGGCGCGACCGGCTGGGCCGCATCCTGGATATCGACGCCTACCTGCGGCACCTGGCGGTCGAAAACATCCTAGTCCACGGCGACGGCTACTCCTACCGCGCGAACAACTACCGCGTGTACGAGGACCCCACCGCCGGGAAGTTCACCTTCATCCTCCATGGCATGGACAACGTCTTCGGGGTCGACTCCTGGGGCCAGAGCTCGCCCCGCGCCTATGTGTTCGCGTCACCCGCGGTCGCGCCGCTCTACCCCGGCGCCAGCGTGACCGCGGTCGCGCAGGCCCTCTGGGGAGACAAGCAGGACGCCGCTTTGCGCGAACGTTTCCGCCGGCAGGCCCGGGTCGTCTACGACCAGGCGATCAAAGGCCGCGACTGGCCGAAGCGCGCGGAGGAAATCACCGCCAACCTGAAGGCCCGGCTGCTCCCACTCGATGCCCAGGAGGCCGGGCGGGCCGAACGGCGCGGACGCGAGGGCGTGGCGCAGGTACGCCGCCGGATGGAGATCGTCCGGACGCAATTCGAGGATGCGGCCACGCTCGACGCGCCGGGCGGGACCGTCGGCCTCGGTGCCTACCTCTGGAATTTCGCCGCCGACCGCGGGGAGTTGCGCGAGACCAAGCTCGACGGACGCGACTGCCTGCACCTCCGGAAGACCGCGCCCGGCGGGCAGGTCGACGCCCGCCTGCCGCTGGCGCTGGAGCCGGGACGTTATCGGCTGACCGCGACCGTGCGGACGCGCGGGATCGCCGGCGGCGCCGGCTTCCGGCTGCGCCTCGGAGGCGAGGGTGACCGGAAAGACCTGCCCGCGCTCTCCGGCGACCGCGATTGGCAGGAGGCCGCTTTGGATTTCACCGTGGCCGGAGGCGATCCGGCGCTGGTGCTTGAGCTCCGAGCCGAAGCCGGCGAGGCTTGGGTCGACCGCGAGAAGCTCCGGCTCACCCGCCTGCCGTGAGTCCGCGGCGAGACGACGGACCGGTGAATAACTCGGGGCGAAACCCAGCCGTAGGGGTTGACTAGGCAACCGGCCAAAACATCGTCCGACCCACCCCGTGCACCACCCCTCCGCGCCAGTCCTTCGACGCCTCGCCGGCCTGCTCGCCGGGAGCCTGGTCGGCTGCCTGACGCTCCTCGCCACCGCCCACGCCCAGACGGCCCCCGCCGGCCCCACGGCCGTCCCGACGCCCCCCAAGCCGAAAGTCCCGGACCTGCCCAACGACGCCCTCTTCGCCGGGTTCGTCCCGAAGCTCGAGCTGCTCATCTCGCCCGAGAACATCGATAAGCTCGCGAAGGACCCCAAGAATTTCGTGGAGTGCACCATCAAGGAGTACGGCGGGCAGACCCTCGAGAAGTGCTCCGTGAAGCTCAAGGGCTCGGCGGGCAGTTTCCGGCAGATCAACGACCCGCGCCCCGGCTTCTCGGTGCGCACCGACAAGGTGAAGAAGGGGCAGGAGTTGCGCGGGGTCGGTAAGTTCCAGCTGAACAACTTCGCCCAGGACGGGACGATGCTCCACGAGCAGCTCGCCGGGGAGATGGCGCGCAAGGCCTTCGTGCCGGCCTCGCGCTGTACCCACGCCTACCTGCTGCTGAACGGCAAGGTGCTGGGGACCTACCTGCTGAAGGAGGGCTTCAACGACGAGTTCCTGAAATACTTCTTCAAGGACACGCGGGGCCATCTCTACGACGGCGGCTTCGTCAGCGAGGTCAACCCGAACTCCGAGTGCGACCGCGGCAACCCCAACGACAAGACCCGGCTGCTGGAGCTCATCGGCGCGTGCAACGAGCCCAAGCCGGAGCTGCGCCTGCCCCGGATGGACAAGGTCCTCGATATCGACGCCTATTTCCGCTACGTCTTCGTCGAGTCCGTGCTGACCCACTGGGACGGTTATTCCTTCAACCGGAACAACTACCGTTTCTACGAAGACCCCACGACCGGGAAGTTCCACTTCATCCTGCACGGCATGGACCAGACCTGGGGGGACCCGCGCTGGTATGTCTTCCGCCAGCCCAACGCGATGGTATCCAACGCGCTCTGGTCGGACCGGGTGATGCGCGAGCGTTTCCGGACGCAGTGTTTCCTCGTGTGGGAGAAGGCGATCCGCCCGGTCGACTGGCCGCGCCGCGCCGAGCAGGTGGCGGCCGACCTGAAGAGCAAGATCCGCACCTTCGACAAGGCCGATGCCGCCGCGTTCGACAACCGCGGACGGGAAGCCGCCGGCCACATCCGCGCCCGCCTCGATGGCGTGAAGGCGCAGATGGAGGATGCGCTCAAGCTGCGGACGCCCGGCGGCAAGATGTCGCTGGGCAAATACGCCTGGGGTCCCTCCTCGGACAAGGGCGACACCGTCGAAGCCGCCTACTCCGGCCGCGACTGCCTCGTCCTCAAGGTCGGCCCCAACGGCGGCGGCGATTTCCGGCTGCAACTTTCCGTCTCGCCCGGCCGCTACCGGCTCGAAGGCAAGATCCAGTACAAGGGCGTGAAGGCCGGCGAAGGCGATGCCAAGGGCGTGCGCCTGCGCAGTTCCGGCAGCTCGACCGACCCCAAGAACCCCGCCGCCGTCGGCGACGGTACCTGGAAGAGCTTCGCGCAAGAGTTCGCGGTGACCGACGGCGATCCGGTCCTGATCGCCGAGCTGCGGGGCACCGCCGGCGAAGCGTGGGTCGACCGTAGCTCCCTCACCCTCACCCGCCTGCCCTGACCCATGGACACCGCGGATCGCTTCGAATACAAGTTCCTCCTGACCCTCGACCAACGGGCGGCCTTGATCGCCAGCCTTGACGGCGAACTCCGCCCGGACACCCAGGGCGGCTCCGACGGCCACTACCCGATCGTGAGCCTCTATTACGACTCCCCGGACCGTCGCTGCTACTGGGATAACTGGCGGGGCGTACCTTCGCGCCGGAAACTCCGCGTCCGCGTCTACGGCTCCGAGGACGGCGCGATCCGCCCGACGAGCTTCATCGAGGTGAAGCACAAGGCCGACGGCCGCGGCGTGAAGCGCCGGGTGCAGGCCACCCTGACCCGCGCGCTCGCCCTGGCCGACGGCGCGGCGGATCCGGGCCCGTGGAACCCCGCCGAGGCCCGGACCCTCGCCGAGGTCGGCCGGCTCGTGACGCACGAAGATTTCCGACCTGCGTGCGTGATGCGCTACGACCGCCACGCCTTCTTCCTGCATGAGCCGGACCGGGCGCCGGCCGAGGCGCTGCGCGTGACCTTCGACCACGATGTGGCTGTGCGTTTCGACGACCTGACGCCGATCACCGACGACCGGCGTTTCCGGCACCTGGTGCTCCCACCCTCCACCTGCATCATGGAGGTCAAAGGCGCGGGCGCCGTGCCCTACGGGTTCGCCCAAAAACTCACCCAGCTGCGACTATCGCCTCGCAACTTCAGCAAGTACAGCGAGGGTATCCGCCGGTTCGGACTCCCCGCCCTCGCCGCCTGACCCCCACCTTCCCTTCCCCCTTCCCGTCATGCTCCCCTTCCTCGCCCAAGTCGCCCCAGCGACGCCCGTCGCGCCCGCGCCGGGTTTCTTCGAGACTCTGTTCGGCTCCGCCGCCGCCAAGCCGGGCCCGACCTCCATCCCGGAAATCCTTTTCGCCCTCCTGTTCAGCTTCGCGCTGAACAGCCTGATCGCCGCCGTCTACAAGCGGACCTACCGCGGCGCCCGCTACTCGCAGGACTACGTGCACACCCTGCTCATCCTCGGCACGGTCGTCACGATGGTCATCATGGTCGTGCAGGGTAATTCGGCCACGGCGTTCGGCATGTTCGCGGCCTTCTCGATCATCCGCTTCCGCCGTTCGGTCTCCCAGTCGCGCGACATCGGTTTCATCTTCCTCGCCATGGCGACCGGCCTCGCGGTCGGCGCCCAGCAGTACCTCCTGGCCCTGATCACCGTCCCGCTCGTCTGCGCCATCATCTGGGCGATCTCCGTGCGCGACCTCTTCGTCGCCCAGCGCAGCTCGCACCTGCTGCGCATCCGGGTGAACAACGACTGCAACTACGACCAGGCCTTCGCCGAGGTCTTCGCCCGCCACCTCTCCGACCACCAGCTCGCGTCCGTGGAGACCATCCAGGCCGGCATGATGACGGAGCTCGCCTACGAGGTCACGTTGCGCGACGCCCGCCAGCTCAACGCCTTCGTCGCCGCCCTGCAGGTGGTCAACGGCAACAACCGCGTACTCGTCACCCGGGCCGCCGAGCAAGGCGAGACCGACTCCGACTGACGGGCC
>CAIRWP010000090.1 GCA_903882335.1 uncultured Opitutia bacterium
ATCGAGCGGGAGACGCCGAGCGTCGGCACCACCGACCAACCGACGAACTCGCCGGCGTTGGCGCCGACGAGCAGGTCGGCGGACAGGCTGCGACCGTTGGTCACCCCCGTGGGGGTGGAGCCGTAAGGCCCGGCGGACTGGATCGCGTCGAGATCCTGGCGACCGAGAGTCATCGTCAGGCTGCCGAAGAACCGCTCCCCGCGGGCGACCGCATAGGTGGTCACGCTGCGTCCTTTGAAGGACAGGCTGGAGCCGTCGGAGGAGGAGGAGTTACCATCCTGCATCCCGAAGCCCAGGCCGACGTACAAGCCGGAGGCCACGTCCCACTCCAAGCCCAACGCTCCGGCGGTCGAACGACCGTCCAAGCTGGCGGACGAACCGCCCGGGGCATCGGTGATGTCGCGGATGCTGCCGTCGAACCACCAGCGGAGACCCGGCGAGACCGCGTGGGTCGAGGGGACGCCCGTCATGCAGAAATCCAGCCGGGGTTCCGCGAACGCGCCATCCGTATCGGCGAACGCGACCGGCGCCGCCATCCGCAGGTTGCCGATGAGGCGCGTCTTCATCATCGAGTTGAAGCTGGTGCCCATGAGCTGGGCGGACCGCAGGTTCTTTCCGGCCATCAGCGGCGCGCGGTTGCTGGCCGAAACGACGAGGCCCGGATCCACGTAGCCCGGCAGGGTCACGCGGTAGACGAGGACCCGGTTGATATTCTCCACGGTCTCGGACGAGCCTGATCCGGAAGTCGGGGTGACGACGCCGTTATACGCGGAGCCCAGCATGGAGCCGTTGGCGGTGATGAAGTCGTTGTCGTTGCCGACGAGGAGGAAGTAGTCGTTCGGGTAGGCGACGTCCAGGCAAGGGACGACGGAGAGGGCCTCCCACTTCTCGGAGAGCGAGTTCACGTTCTGCGCCGTCACGCCGGACGCACCGGGGATCGCGGCCAGGGAGGCGACGCCCAGGGTGCTGACGGTGTTCGTGTTGAGTCCGAAGCGGGCCAGCTGCTGGACGTTCAGGAGGTTGACGAAGTCGGTGGTCGTGGCGGCCACGATGTTAGCGACCGGCGCGAGCGTGGAGCCGGTGCCCGTGACGGCGGGGGTGTAGCCCGTCTCATAGGTCGTCCCCGCGAGGTTGGTCGCGCTGGCCGTGCTGACCAGGGCGATGCTCTTGAACACGAGCGGGTTGTCGGCGTAACCCACGCCCGTGGAACCCGACTTCGGGCCGGCGTTACCCGCACCGTTGCCGTTGCCGTCGCGGGTGAGGACCATGAAGGTGGTGCTGCTCAGCGCGACGATCTCGGACTGCGCCGCGGTCTTGTTGGCGGCGGCGCCGACGCCCTTGCTGCTGAAGGTCGGGAGCTCGACCAGGTAGTGCCCGACGGGGGAAGACGGGGTCGCATTGTTCGAGACGTCGTAGACGAACAGGCGGGTGTAGGAGCGATTGTTGTCCAGGTTGCCGGGCGTATCCTGGCGGGTCGCGCTCTGGAGCATCGCGACGAGGTACTTGCCGTCGGGGGTGATATCCACGGCCTCCATGCCCTGGTTATCGCGCCGGCCGCCGGTCTGGACCGTGGGGTCGGTGGCCTTGCTGACGTCGACGCCATTGATCTGCGAGGTGTAACCGGTCAGGCCGGAAGCCTCGGTGAACTGCGGGATCAGCGCCTGGACGGGCGAGATCTTCCCGAGCAGACGGCCGTCACGGGCGACGTTGAGGATGGTGGCGCCGTATTCGTCGGAGACGTAGAAGCTGCCGTTGGGGGCGATGGCGAGACCCTCGGCGTCGAGCGCCAGCTTGCCGTTGGCGACGGGCACGCTGGTGAGGCTGCCGAGCGTCGTGCCGGTCGGGTTGACGGCGGTGGAGCCGTTACCGTTGAAGTCGGTGATCTTCGTGGTGCCCTTGAAGGTCAGGGTCAGCTGGGTCTGGCCGACGGGGGCGGTCGTGTAGTCGGGCGTGAACGCGAGGGCGAACTTCTGGATGCGCGCGGCGTAGTCGATCAGGCCGGCGACGTTGTAACCGCGGTCGGGCAAGGTGTAGAGCATCCCCGCGTAGGAGCCGTCGACGTTCCGGCGCCAGGTCGTCGTGTCGACCTTGAAGGACGAGAAGGAACCGAGCGTGTCACCGAGCGTATCGAGGGAGCTGGCGGTGAAGTTACCCACGCCGACGAGGCCTTTGTTGAGGTAGGTCGCGCCCCCGAAGGAGACGGACTTCGTCGCGCCGACGGGCGTCGTGTCGAGGTTCGGCGCGGTATAGGTGATCGGGCCGGCCGACAAGGTGAGGGTGGCGGCGGCGACGAGCAGGGCGTGAGTGAGGTGGCGCATGGTGCGGATGATGTCGGCCGAGCGGACCAGTCTGCGCAAGCCCGGCAAAGCAAACAGTGCGCGTCGATTACGACAGGGCCGCGTCGTCGGTGTCGAGGCCGACACCTCCTCGTCACACCCGCGGCGAGCGGATAGATTTTAGCCACGCTTGCACCGACCGTCCCCACCCTGCACCCTCAACCAAGACGACACTACTTGGCCGGCTCCTTGTAAGTACCCAGATACTTCTCGCAGATCTCGATGGTGACATGGGGCGAGGGACAGAACCCCGTCCGCGCCTGGCTGGTCCAAGCCAGTCCCCGCTTCACCAGTTCCTGCCGCGCGTGCCAGGCCTCGGCCGAGGCGCCGCCGGTCCCCAAGGTGGCTTCGTTCCTGAACTCCCGCTCGATCGACTTGAAGTCGGCCACCTTGACGTAGATTCCCGCCACGCACATGGTCCGCCCTGGCCCGTCGGCGGTCACGACCACGAGACCGCGGTCGAATTTCACGGTGCAATGCACGAAAGCCTCGTCGGGCCAATCCTCCGCGCGATAGCGGGTATCGATGACCCCGCCCTTGAGCTGGTCGAAAAAATGGACCCACGAGCCGTTGTAGGTCGGCCAATAACCTCCGCCCATGATGACCTCATACCGGTCGTCACGCTTGCGCACGATCATCTCATGGCTCCAGAGATCGGTGTAGAAACCCTCGATTTCCGCGGGACCGCCGGCGGTGGCGGCGAGCGCCTGCAGCAAGCTCTCCACGTTGCGGTACCGCTTGGCCTGGTCGACCTTGTCGCCGAGCGTCACCAATTTCTCATGGTAAGATCCCAGCGGCGCTTCGTGATCGGCGACCGCATAGCGTCGGAGGTAATCCTCCACGAACGCCCCGTGGTCCACCTTCTGGACGGCCTGATCCAGTTGCGCCGCCTCCGCGGAGCCCGGCCGGGCTCCGCGCAAGACCTTCACCTCGGCGAGCAGTTCGGCGCAGCGGCGGGCCATCCGCGCGTTGTGCTGGTCAAGTTCCGACAGGGTAAGTTCGACCGGCGGGGCCAGCTCATCGAGCGCGAAGCGGAACCGCGGCTCGGCGGCGGGTTGCGCCAGGTACCAGACGCCCCACAGCGCGACCGCGGCGGCGACCGCCAGAAAAAGCAGCCCATCGCCATGCCGGCGCCACCGACCCATGCCCGCGGATACGTTCTTCATCGTCATAAATAACCCATTACAGCCGGGGGCAGCGGCGCCGACAATCCTGCTTCCGGGAAGTTATGCACAGCCCGGACGGCGGCCCTTCCCGGCCGTACTGCCCTCCCCAGTCGGCCGGGTATCGAGGTAGGGCTGACCGTCCCGGTCGGCCGTGTATCCAGGTAGGGCTGACCGTCCCCGGTCGGCCGCAGGCAATGGGGTCTGGCTTCGCCTCGCGAAGCGATGGCGTGCCTGACCCCATGCCGCACACGGACCAGCAGGGACGCTGGTCCCTACCTGGCAGGTCCTGTCGTTGGCGACCGGCCTGCTTGACAGGGTCAGACCCATTGTCGGGTGCCCTCTTCACCTTTAGGCGCAGATTTCCTATTTTAGCGCCGGACGCATTATTGGCCGCCCCGGCCGACGGCTGCTCGCCGGTAAAACAGAAAAGCCCGCATGGCTTACACCAGGCGGGCTTTTGATCAGGGCGTTTCTCCACCCTTCTCGTCAGTGCGGACGTAGCTTAGAAGCGCGCGCTCAAGCCGAAGCTGATTGTGTTGTCGGCGCCGCCCAAACCGAGCACGGAGTCCTCCATGGCGTAGGTCAGGTAGATCGACACTTTATCCGTCGGAGCATAAGCGACGGTCAGGCCGACGGAGAAAGGCGAGCCGTCGAACCGTTCAGCCAAAGCGGTGCGGGCGGAAGCGTTCGAGAAGGACTTATCAACATCGAAATCGCTGATGAACTTGTTCGCCGCGAGAGTGGCCGTGAAGCCTTGGCCCAAGGCCATCGCATAACTCGCACCGAAGACGAACTGTTGATTCAAGAAGGCGTCGCCCGCGAAGCCGCCCTTGGTCCGACCGGCGGCCTGACCGTAAGCGAGGGAGAGCGTGACGTCGCCTGGGCCGACATGCATGTCATATTCGGCTCCCACGGAGAAGCGTCGGGCGCCGACTTCCACGTTGAGACCGGAAACCAAGTTAAAGGGATCGGAGATGGCATCCGCATACGACAGCGTAAGGCTGACGGAATCCCAGACGTGGGCCTTGACGCCGTAGGACATACCGTCGAAGTCCTCGACGTCGTGGGCGATCATGGTGTTGGCGGCGGTGAGCGTGAAGTTGCTGGCCGGAGCTTTGACCGGGGCGGTCTGGGCTTGGGCGGCGGCGGCAACGACGAGGAGCGGGAGTAGGGATTTCATGGCTCCTTTGATGGTGACCGCGGACAGCCACCTGCAATATGTTATTAACATCTCCACCCAAAGCGTAGCCGGACATGACCCCGCCATTAGAAAAAGCGTGCGGCTCTATTGTATCCATAAACCCATGTTACTATTTCGCCATCTGTCCGCGATAATTGCCACGATATCGACACATGCCGCTGCTCATCAGTCTCAGCGGCCGATTTACTCACGCTAAGCAGGGCCAATCAGCCGATCCCGGTCCCCGTTTGTATTAATCACCGTATCTCTCGCGGCCTCCGAGCCTCTAGCCTCTGATCACATTAATAGGGGTGCCTATCGGCAGGGCTGACCGTCCCCGGTTGGCCGTAGGCATCGTTGAATAGTTGATAAGTTGACCCGTTGACGAGAATGGTTCCTCCGACGGATTCCGGATTCTATCTGGCCAACTAATCAACCGAT
>CAIRWP010000091.1 GCA_903882335.1 uncultured Opitutia bacterium
GCACGCCAAAGCCTGGCTCGCGGCGTTGCGCGCGGCCCAGGTGGATTTCTCGGCCGATGCCGTCCGCCTCGCCGCGCTGGCCTACCGGGTCGGTGATTGGGAGGGCTGTGCGCAAACCCTGCGCGCCGCCCCGTCCGCCGATCCCTTGGCCACGTTGCTCCGGGCGCGCCTCGACCTGCGTGCCGGCCGTCCGGTCGAAGCGACCCGGACCTTGGGCGCGCTCCTGCAACCGCAGGCCCGCCGCTTCAGTCTCGGAGTCTACTTCTATGATTTCGATGATTACACGCGGGGGGCGAACCCGAGCGAGCTGCCGGCTTACCGCTTCGAGCTACCGGATCCCTCCGCGGGTCAGTTCGCCAAGGCTCGCTCGGAACTGGCGACGTTGCTCCTCGCCCAAGGACGTTACCTGGAGGCGCTCGATCACTTCTACCGGACTGGTCAGACCAAGGACTTCGCCTATGTCGCCGAATGCGTACTGAAGGTCGATGAGCTCAAGGCCTACGTGGACCGCGCCTGGCCGGAGGATGCGCCCACGGCCAAACCCACGGCCAAGCGCATCAAGTACCGGCTCGACGAGGAGCCGGAGCAGTGTACGCCCTTGCCGCCGGCCCAGGCGCTCCGCCACCTGCTCGCCCGCCGGCTCTTCCGTGCCGGTCGCGCCGCGGAGGCCCTGCCTTACTACCCGGCGGAGATCCGCCCTCCGTTCGCGCACTACCTCGAGCTGATGACCCGCGCCGCCGACCAGACCAAGGCTAAGCGTGAACGGGCCGATGCCTATTGGCGCGCCGCGCTGGTCCTCAGCGAGTTGGACGACGCCACGCAGTTCTGCGACTTCGGCCAGGACTGGACGAGCGCCCACGATTACTCCGACGACGCCAAGGATGACAAGCCGCTGCATTGGCACGAGGTCGGCGGCCTGCCGCGCATCCGGGTCCAGCCGATCGGTGACGAACCGGACTCGCTGCTCGCCGCACCCGGGCCCGACGAGCAAGCCCGCGTCCACGCCTGGATGGCGGCCAACCTCGACCGACCGGACCGGGCCCACCGCTCCGCGCGCTACGCCGTCGCCCGGCTCGCCTTGAAGGCGGCCGAACTCCTGCCCGAGGACGACCTGGGCGGGTCCCAGGTCCTGCAATTCGCCGGCGGCCTCCTCAAGTACATGGAGCCGGCCGCCGCTCAGCCTTATTTCCGCCTGCTGGCCACTCGCTTCAAGGGTACGCCCCTCGGGGCCCATGCCCGCGCCAAGCATTGGTTCTCGCCCTTGGCTTGCGAGCCGGACCCGGACTGGATACTTAAGGGGCGATGACGATCCCGCTCCACTGGCACACCGAGCCGCTGCTCCTGCTCGTGGTGGTGGGTGCTTCCTGGCTCTACGCCCTGGCCGTCGGTCCGGGCCGGTCGCGCTGGGCACCCGCGGGCATGGCCTACCCGGTCGGCTCGGCGGTCTGTTTCCATGCGGGCGTCGCCGTCGCCTACCTGGCCGTCGGTTCGCCGTTGGACCAGCTCGGTGAGGCCTTCCTGCTCTCGGCCCACATGCTGCAGCACATGCTGCTGATCTACATCGCCGCGCCGCTCATCGTGCTTGGGTTGCCGCCGGAGATGACCGACACCTTCCTGCGCGCCCACCCGCGCGTGACCGCGGTCCTGCGTCGGCTGGTGCACCCGGTGACCGCCGGCGTGGTGTTCTCGGGCATCTTCATCCTCTGGCATTTCCCCGAACTCTACGAAGCCGCGCTCCGCAGCCGACCGCTCCACATCATCGAGCACTGGTCGATGTTCCTCCCTGCCATCCTGATGGTCTGGCCGTTGCTTTCCCGCTCGACGGTCCTGCCCCGGATCGGTTTCGGGGCCGCCATCCTCTATGCCTTCGCGCTCATGGTCGCGGACCTGCCGCTGTGGCTGGCTCTCATCTTCGGGAACCACCCGATCTACGAGACCTATCGGCTCGCCCCGCGCGTCTCCGGGTTGAGCGCGGCCGACGACATGATCCTCGGCGCCTCCATCATGAAGGGCTTCAACGAGGTCTTCTCGCTCCTCAACATGGGCTTCGCCTTCTTCGCCTGGTACAAGCGGGACCGCTGAGGCCTCAGTGGCGCGACGCGCGGCGCAGGAGGACGAACGCCAGCGCGAGCACGATCAGGTTCGGCACCCAGACGAGGAGGTCGGGTCGGAAGGCCGGGTCCTTCACTGACTTGGCCATCTCCGTCAGCAGGTAATAGCTGAGCGCGACCAGCAGGGCGACGACCGCGTTCACGAACGTCTCGGAGCGTCCGACCCGGACCGCGAGGGGCACCGCCAGCAAGCTCAGCGTGAAGATCGAGAACGCCGAGGCGAGGTGCGACATCAGCTGCGTGCTGGCCTGCATCCGGCTGCGCGCCACCTCCGCGGGCGGAGTGGTCGGCGTCACCTGCCAGCCGTGCTCCATGGCCTCGAGCAGTTCCGCCAAGGTCAGCCAGCGGAGCTTCCGGGTCACGCCCCCGTCCTGGAAGACCGTGCCCGCGGGAAACTCGAAGGTGGTCGACTTCGCCATGGCGAAGGCGGCCGGCGCGTTGCGGTTCGCCTCGGAGGGCGCGCGGGATTCCATCCGGGCCTCCGTCAGCGCGACCCGGAGGAAGGCCTTCCCGTCCTTGTCCTCGGTCGCCGTCAGGCGCGCTTCCTGCGCGTGGATCGATTGTGTCAGGCGGCCGTTGGCGTCGACGCGCCAGAGCCAGAAGTCGCGGAGTACCTCGCCCTCGCGGGCGGCGGCGCGCAGGATCACGCCGGGGATCCGGCGGTTGATCTGGCCCGGGGTCACGATCGCGGCGGGGTTATCGCGGGCCGACCCGGAGAGGATGCGGTGGTAGCGGTCGTTGGCGGCCGGGGCCACCTCGAGGTTCAGCCAGGCCGAGAAGACCGCGAGGGCGGCGGCGAGGAGCAGGGCAGGTCGCGCGATGCGTACCAGGCCGCGTCCGCTCGCCTTCATCGCGGTGATCTCATGCTGTGCGCCCATCCGCCCGAACGCCATCAGCACGCCAGCCAGCATGCCCATCGGCAAGGCGTAAGGCGTCACCCCGGGGAAGAGCAGGACGACCAGCTCGAGGCCTTGGGCGCCGTCCACGCGGCCGGTGGCGATCGCCCCGGCGACCTGCTGGAGGAAGTTACCCGCCACCATCACGAAGAGGAACGCCCCCGTGGCCATGCCGCCGGCCAGGGCGGTCTCGGTCAGGACGTGGCGGTCGAGGATGCGCACGGCATCATCCAATCGCCCCGCCCCGCTTTGTCCAAGCGAAAGGGCTCAGGGAGCTTTCGGCGTGTCGAGGTTGGCGGGCAGTCCGCCGCCCCACGGCGACTCGATCTCGCGCGTCTGCAGCCAGCCGCTCTTGCCGTCGGCGGTGGTCACGCGCACGTAGCCGTTGAACGGACGATCCGTCCGGACCACGTCGCCTTCGGCGATGCCGACGATGGCTTCGCCGCGCGCCGTCGGCGTCAGGCGGAGCGAGACCTCGGTCTGGCGGATGACCGCCCGGCGGGCGTGCAGGTGGCCGCCCCAGAGGCCGGGCAGGGAGAGCAGGAAAACCGTGGCGGCCGCGACCACCATCTTCTCCTGCCATTCGGATGGGGCGCGCCGGCGCAGGCGCGGGATCAGCAGCCCGAGGAGCGCCACCCAGAAGGCCGCCGTCGCAATGACCAGCCAGGCGTTCGCCCCGAGGAAGCCGGCGTAGTCCTCCGCCCAGGTCAGGGCGGGGCGCTCAACGCCGCCCGCGGACTGGGCGTGGCGGATGCCGGCGGTCGCCACCGCATTGCGCGGATCGAGGAGCAGGGCGCGCTCCCAGCAGACCATCGCGCGGCCCTTGCGGCCGAGCTTCCATTCGGCGTTCCCGAGCGCGGCGAGGCGTCCGGCGGTCGCGCCTTCGGCGACCACCTGCGCCTGCCAGCGTTCGATCGCGCCGACGTAGTCGCCGGCGACGTAGGCCGCCTGGCCGGCGTCCGGCTCGGCGGCGGGCAGGGGCGCGGCGATCAAGCCGGCCAGCAAGAGCCAGAGGGTCCTCATAGACGGGCCTCCAGTTCGGCGAGGAGCGCGAGGAGCGCGGGTTTCTCCGCTTGCAGGGAGGCGTCGCTCGGCGCGCCGAACTTGGCGCCGTCGGCGCGGCGGAAGATGCGGTCCAGGATCGCGGCGTCGGCCGCGGGCAGCACGCGGCGGATATCGCCTTGGGTCAGCGCCTCGGGGGTCGCCTCGATCCAGGGGGCGCAGCCGGCGCGCAGGCCGCGGACGCAGGCGACCGCGAAGCCGGCGTCGTCCATGGCGGAGGTGGCGGCCCGACGCGCGGCCCGGACTTCGCGCCGGGCGCGGGCGCGGCGGAGGATTTCCGGGTGGGCGAGCAGGTAGGCGCTCCCGGCCGCGGCCGCGAAGAGCGTCGCGCTCAGCGTGAGCAACGTGAGGTTGGTCGTCCAGAAGGGGCGCGACCCGGCGAGCGGCGCGACGACCTGCGAGCCGGGATCGAGCAGCCCGCGGGCCCGCGGGTCGGGCGTCGCCAGACCGGTGAGCGCCTTCGCGGCGGGCGAGCCGGCGGCGGCGCCCGGATCGGCCGAGACGAGTTCGACCTTCGACGGGGCGTTGCCGGTGACCGTCACCGGCTGCGGCGCGAACTCCAGCCGCTGGAAAGTCCGGGTCTCCGGGTCGAAGACCGCGAAGCGGATCGCCGGGGTCATTTGCTTGCCCGGCAGGCGGGGGACCAAGGTGTAGGTGAACGAACGCTGGTCCTCGGCGCGACGGAAGCGGCGGTCATTGCTCGGGATGACGTCCCACGTCTCGCTGCTGCCGATCTCGGGGGGGAGGATGCGGTCAAGGTTGCCCTCGCCGGCGAGGATCGCGCGCAGGCGGATCGGTTCGCCGACCTCGGGCTTCGGGTTGGAGACGCTGACAGACTCCGCGAGGAACCGGCCGATGGCCCCGGTCCACTCCGTCGGCCGGCCGGTCTCCGGCACGTGCTCGACCGTGACCTTGCGGCGGAAGGTGAACGGCCGGTCGCGACCGCTCGCGGTGAAGCCGCCGAGACCGCCGGTGTTGACGAGCATGATGCCATTGATGGTGACCTCGCTCGTCCCTGTCCGCAAAGGCGTCAGCTCGAAGCCCGTCTGGATGCCTTGGCCGTTCGGCAGTTCCTCGTTGCGGGCCCCGACCTGCTGGAAGGTGAAGCCTTCCGCCTCGCACTCGAGCCCGAAGGAACCGTTCACCATCTCCTGCTCGCTGCCCTTCAGGAGGATCGCGCCGGGGATGCGTTCGCCCACGTAGTAGGTGCGGACCGGCATGGCCAGCTCGGCGCGGGCCTGGCCTTCGCGCCGGAAGCCGGTGGCGGCGCTGACGTTCACGGTCATCGCGGGGACCTTGATAAGCTTGGCCGGGAAGCGGATATTGAAGGAGGGAATCACGTGGGCACCTTCCTCCTCGGGCGCGACACCGGAGAAGTTGAGGGTCGCCTCGGTGGTGTTCGCGCGGAAGAGCTGGCCGGAAAAACGCAGCGCCATACCCTTCGGCGGCTTGAGCTCGCGGCCCACGCGGTCCGCCGGTCCCAGGATGACGTCGGACTCGATGCGGACCTGTAGCTTGAAGGGCTGGCCGGGGCCGGCCACCGGCGGGGTCATCTCCCAGCTCACGTAGTCCTCGGCCCGCGCGCAGGTGAGCGCGAGGAAGCAGGCGAGCAGGCGGAGGCAGCGCGTCATCTCAGTAATCCTTGCCTTTCTTGGCGTCGGGCTTGCCGGCTTTGCCGCCGCCGTCCGCCCCGGGCTTTTCGCCGGCGGGCATCTTGCGGCCGAACTCGTTCTTCAGGCCCTCGAGCGCGCCGCGGGCCTCCTGTTCGGTCATCTTCTGCTCCTCGCCCGCCTTCGGCTCGCGTTTGCCGCTGCCGGAGCCCGGCTTCTGCCGGTCCTCGGGCAGGAAATTCTCGTCGTCCTCCCCGTCGCCTTCCGCGTTCTGCGGCAGCTTGTCGTCGGGGATGCGCTTGATCAGTTCCTTGATCACCTCGCGCAGCTCGTCCTGCTTCCGGCGCTGGGCGGCCACCGCCTCGGCCAGTTCCCGGGTCTCGCGCGCCAGCGCGCGGAGCAGCTCGTCGATGGCGTCGGCGTTGGCGCGCGACTCGGCGTCGCGCGGGTCGAGCTCGTGCGCGCCGCGGAAGTCGCCCACGGAACGGGTCCAGGCCGCGACGACCCCGGCGCGTTTGGCGAGCATGGCCTCCTCCTTCGGGATCAGCTTCTTGACGGTACGGTAGGTGTCGATGCCCTGGCCGAGGGCGGCCACGGCGGGCACGTAGTCGGGCTCCTTGTTCGCGGCCTTCGCCCGGTCGAGCAGGGTGATCTGGTCCTGCATGTCGTGGATATCGGCGTCGGCCGCCTCGAGGTAGGAGCGGGCGATGGAAAGCTCCGTCACGTCCGCGGTCGTCTTGCCGCCGAGCGTCGCGAGGCCCTTGCCGAAGCGCACGTGCCCGAGGTTATGCAACGCCGGCGGGCGGAGGTCGTCGAGGTCGCGGCCGAGCGAGGCGCGGAGGGCCTCCTCGGCGCCGGCGAGGTCGCCCTCGGCGAGGCGGCGGGTGCCGCGGTTGTGGAGTTCGCGGGCGTCGAGCTTGCGGAGGTCGTCGGCGGGCGGTTCAGCGGCCAGCAGGGAAGCCGCGAGGAGCAGGGGCAGCAGGGACTTCATGGCGCGGTGGGACGGCGGGTGGAGAAGAGAGACTCGGCGACGAGGAGGAGGAGGGCCAGCGCGAGGAACCACTCCTCGCGGGGGACGCCGCGGCGGGCGGAGCCGGTGGCGTCCGTCCCGGCCTGGATGGCAAGCCGGAGCGCCTCCATGCCTTCGCCGGCCTGACCGAGCCGGACATAGCGGCCGTTCGTCGCCTCGGCGACCTTGGCGAGCGTGTCCTCGTCGAGTCGGCTGAGGACCTCCTCGCCGCCGCTCTTGAGCGTGTCGGCCGCGCCGACGTCGTTGATGACCGTGATGGTGCCGCCCGCGGGCGTGCCGACGCCGACGGTGTGGACGACGAGGCCCTGGCGCGCGAGTTTCTTGGCGGTGTCGACGCCGCCGGCCTCGAGGTCCTCGCCGTCGGTCAGGATGATCACCAACTTGCGGTTGCGGTTGGGCGCGAAGGCCAGTTCGGCCTCGGCCAGCGCGCGGCCGACGTCGGTGCCCGGCACCTGGATACTCGTGGTGTCGGTCTCCTCGAGCGTCCGGAAGAAAGCGTCGTAGTCCCGGGTGAGCGGGCACTGCAGGAAGCCCGACCCGGAGAAGGCCACGAGGCCGACGCTGCCCGTGCCCTTGCGGCGGATAAAATTCCCAATCGAGGCCTTGGCGCGGGCGAGCCGGTTGGGCCGCATGTCGGCGACGAGCATCGACTTCGACACGTCGAGCACGAAGACGACGTCCTCGGCCGCGGTCTTGGCCTCGGTCGTCTCCCGACCCCAGCGCGGTCCGGCCAACGCCGCGAGCAGCAGCGCCGCGGACAGGGCCAGCGCGACGTCCTTCGTGAGGCGCCGCGTCGCGGAGTAGCCGGCGGTCAGCCGGGCCAGCAGGCGTTCCGCCGCGAAGGCGGCCAGGCCGCGACGCCGGCGGAGCTCCGTCCAGCGCAGGCCGGCGAACAGGGCCGCGCCGGCGAACGGCGCGACGATCGCCAGCCAGGTCGTCTCGAAATGGAAGTCAGCGAAGTCCATGGCTCAGGGCGCGCGGGGGCGGACGAGGGCCCCAAGGAGTTCGGCGAGGAGGAAGAGCAGGGCCGCCAGCATCCACGCTCGCCGGTGGCTCTCGTAGGTGACGGTCTCGCGGATCTTGACCTCGGTCCGCTCCAGGCGGTCGATCTCCTCGTAGACGCGCTGGAGCTGGTCGCGGTCGAGCGCCCGGTAGAAGCGCCCTTGGCCGATCTTGGCCATCTTCTCCAGCATCTCGTAGTTCGCCGGGTTCATCGTCATCATCGGGATGATCTTCCCGAAGATGTCGCGGTTCAGCTTGCCGGTGCGGCGGTCGAACTGCGGCAGGATGGTGGGCTCATCCTTGCCCAGGCCGATCGTGTAGAGCTTGATGCCCATCGCGGCGGCCAGCTCGGCGGCGGGGATCGGCAGGATCGCCTTGCTCTGGTTGTCGTCGCCGTCGGTGAGCAGGATGATGACCTTGGAGCCCTTGCCTTTCACGTTCTTCATCCGGTCGACGCCCATCGCCAGCGCCTCGCCGATGGCGGTGCCGGTTTCCTGGATGATGCCGATGTGCATCCGGTCGACGCCCTTCTCGATCCAGCCTTTGTTGATCGTGAGCGGGCTGAGCAGGTAGGGTTTGCCGGAGAAGACCACGGCGCCGACGCGGTCGTCGGGACGGCGCGAGAGGAACTCGCGGATGACCTGCTGGCTGGCTTCCCAGCGCGTCGTCTCCTTGCCCGGCGGGCTCATGTCCAAGGCCATCATCGACCAGGAAAGGTCGACCACCAGGAGGATGTCGACGCCCTCGGTCTCCCGCTCGATCTCCTTGCTCGCGGTCCGTGGCCCGGCGAGGGCCACGATCAGCAGGGCGGCGGTGGCGAGGCGCAGGAAGAGGCGCAGGCCGCCGGCGCCTTCGCGGACGCGGCGGGACAGGCCGGCCAGCAACGCGGCATCCGGGAAGAGCAGGGCCGACGTCCGACCGACGCGTCCACGCAACCAGGCGTAGAGCGGCAGGGCCGCCAGCAGGAGCAGGACCCAAGGATGTTCGAACTCGAAGCCCAGTTCCATGTCAGGCGGCCCCTCCCAGGGCGCGGCGGGCGTCTTCGACGCGGGTCGCGGCCTCGCGCACGGCGGCGATCAGGATGGCGGGTTCCAGCGGGGCGCCGGCGAACTTCGCGGCGTCGGCCGCGCGCAGCGCCGCAAGGAGCGGCTGGCGCGCCGGCAGGAAAAGCGGCAGGTTGGCCAGACGCGCCGACAGTTCCTCGGTCGACAGCGCCGGGTGCGCGGCCGGGTGCGCGGCGGCGAGGTAGGCGCGGAAGGCCGCGGTCACCGCGCGGGTGACCTCCGGTGCGGGCCGGTCGGCGGCGGCGGTCAGCGCCGCCTCGAAGGCGGCGAACGGTGCCGGGACGCGGCGCGGGCGTCGCAGCCACGTCGCGAGCAGCAGCGCGAGCACGGTCGTCGCGGCCAGGCCCAGGACGAGGACCGCCCAGTAGGACTCCCACCAGCCGGGCGGCAGCGCCGGGCGCGGACCCAGCAGCGTGAAAGGCTTCTCGTCGGCGGCGAGGATCATCGGCGGCGGCGGCGCTCGAAGAAGCGCGACAAGGTGGGGGCGACGGCGGCGTCGGGATCCAGGCGCGCCACGTCCACGCCGGCGCGGCCGAGCGTGGTGGCGACGCCGGTCAGGCGCGCGTCGGCGGCGGCGGCGAACCGGGCGCGGATCTCGGCGGAGCCAGTGTCGACCTCGCGGATCTCGCCCGTCTCGGCATCCTCGAGGGCGACCAGTCCGACGTCGGGTAGCTCGCGTTCGCGGGCGTCGACGAGCTGGAGGCAGGCGGTGTCGTGGCGGGCGTTGAGCTCGCCGAGGGCGGCGGCCATCGCATCCTCGCCTTCCGGTCCGGCGAGGAAGTCCGACAGCACGAAGATCATCGAGCGCCGCTTGAGCGCGCGGGCGAGCCGCCGCATCGGGCCGGCGAAGGAGGTGCGGCGGGAGGCCGGCCGGAACTCCAGGGCCTCGCGGACGATGCGCAGTACCTGGCGGCGGCCTTTGCGGGGCGGAAGCCAGAGCTCCTCGCGGTCGGTGAAGAGCAGGAGGCCGACCTTGTCGCCGGCTTTCAGCGCGGAGACGGCGAGGCAGGCGGCGGCCTCGGCGGCGCGCTCGCGCAGGGTCCGCTCGCCCGAACCGAAGGCGGCGGAGCCGGAGATATCCAGGGCGAGGACCATGGTCAGCTCGCGCTCCTCGCGGTGGAGGCGGATGAACGGCTTGCCGGTGCGGGCCGTCACGTTCCAATCCATCATCCGGACGTCGTCGCCCGGCGTGTATTCCCGCAGTTCCTCGAAGTCGGTGCCGCGGCCCTTGAATCGCGATAGGTAGGCCCCGACCATGGCGTCGTTGACCGCGCGCATGGCCACCACCTCGACGCGCTGGGCGCGGCGGAGGGTATCCTGCGGGCTGGTCGGGACGACGGGGTCCACGGTCGCTGGTCAGCTCAGGGCACGCGCACCGCGTCGAGAACGCGGCGGACGATGGCGTCGGCGTCGACGCCTTCGGCGTCGGCCTCGTAGGTGAGGATCAGGCGGTGGCGGAGCACGTCGGGGGCGATGTCCTTGATATCCTGCGGGGTGACGTGGTCGCGGCCCTGCAGGAAGGCCCAGGCCTTGGCGGCCAGGGTCAGGTTGATGGTCGCGCGGGGTGAGGCGCCGAACTGCACAAGTTTCTTGAGGTCGGGCCCGCCCTCATGGTGGCCGCGGGTGGCGAGCACCAGGGAGACGATGTAGTCGCGGACCGGGTCGGCCACGTGGATGGCGTCGACCGCCTGACGGGCCGCGAGGATCTCCGCCTGCGTGATGACCGGGGTGACGTCGAGCTTCGGGGCCGTGGTGGCCATCGCGTCGAGGATCTTGCGTTCCTCGTCGCGGGTCGGGTAGCCGATATTCAACTTCAGCATGAAACGGTCGACTTGGGCTTCGGGTAGGGGGTAGGTCCCTTCCTGGTCGATCGGGTTCTGCGTGGCCAAGACAAGGAAGGGCGTCGGGAGCTTATGGGTCTCGCCGCCGAGGGTCACCTGGCGTTCCTGCATCGCCTCGAGCAAGGCTGACTGGACCTTGGCGGGGGCGCGGTTGATTTCGTCGGCCAGCACGAAGTTGGCGAAGATCGGCCCTTTTTTGACGCTGTATTCGCCGGATTTCGGGTCGTAGATGAGCGTGCCCACGATGTCGGCGGGTAGCAGGTCCGGCGTGAACTGGATGCGCGCGAAATTGGCTTGGACGGTCTGCGCCAGCGTGCGCACCGACAAGGTCTTCGCCAGGCCGGGGACGCCCTCGAGCAAGACGTGGCCGTTGCCCAGCAGGCCGATGAGGAGGCGGTCGACCAGGTATTGCTGACCGACGACGACGCGGGCGACCTGCTCACGGAGTCGCGGCACCCAGGTGCCGGCGGCGTTGATGGTGTTGGACATGGGGGGTAGGGGAAGGTGGGGTGAGGTGGGGCCTCAGGTGGCGGTTCTCCGCCCATGCAGAAAGAGCGACCGGCGGAGCCGGTTTCGTCTGCCAGTTAGCAGGAGCGCCGAGACTTCTCAACCGCTGCTTTCACAAAAGCCGCGAAAAGCGGGTGGGCATGGTTGGGCTTGGACTTGAACTCGGGGTGGTACTGGACGCCGACCATGAACGGGTGGTCTTGGACCTCGACGATCTCGACGAGCCCGGACTGGGGGTTGGTGCCGCCAACGAGCAGGCCGGCCGTTTCCAGGCGCGCCCGGTAGGCGTCGTTATACTCGAAACGGTGGCGGTGGCGTTCCTGGATCAGGTCGCGGCCATAGGCGGCTCGGGACCTGCTCCCCGGGGTCAGGGCGCAGTCGTAGGAGCCCAGGCGCATCGTACCGCCCTTGGTCACGACGCTTTTCTGGGACTCCATGAGGTGAATCACTGGGTTCTTGGTCTCCGGCGCGAACTCGGTCGAATGGGCGTCCGTGAGCCCGAGCACGTGGCGCGCGAACTCGATGACGGTGATCTGCATGCCGAGGCAGAGGCCGTAATAGGGCACCTTCCGCTCGCGGGCGAACCGGGCGGCGATGATCTTGCCCTCGATGCCGCGGTTGCCGAAGCCGCCCGGGACGAGGATGCCGTCGAGGCCTTCGAGCGACGCGGTGCCCTTGGTCTCGAGGTCCTCGGCGTCGATGCGTACCACCTCGACGGCGGTCTCGTTGGCGATGCCGCCGTGGGTGATGGATTCGTAGACGGACTTATAAGCGTCCTGGAGCTCGATGTACTTGCCGACCACGCCCACGCGCACGCGGTGCTTGGGCTGCAGGAGGCGGCGGACGATCTCGCGCCACGGGGTGATGTCCATCGGCGCGCACTGCAGGCCGAGGCGCTTCACGACGACCTCGTCCATGCGCTGCTCGGCGAGCTGCATCGGGAGCTCGTAGATGGAGTGCTCGACGTCGCGGCACTCGAAGACGGCGTCGAGGCCCACGTTGCAGTAGAGCGAGAGCTTCTGGCGGTTATCCTCGCCGATTGGGCGGTCCGTGCGGCAGACGAGCAGGTCGGGCTGGATGCCGATCTCGCGCAGCTTGGCGACCGACTGCTGCGAGGGCTTCGTCTTGAGCTCGCCCGCGGCCTTGATGAAGGGGACCAGCGTGCAGTGCAGGAAGGCCACGTTCTCGCGGCCCGCGTCGTGCTGGAACTGGCGGAGCGCCTCCAGGAAAGGCAGGCCCTCGATGTCGCCGGTGGTGCCGCCGATCTCGGTGATGAGCACATCGACGCCTTCGCCGCCCTTAAGGATGCGGTCCTTGATCTCGTTGGTGACGTGCGGGATGACCTGCACGGTCTTGCCGAGGTAGTCGCCGCGCCGTTCTTTCTGGATGACCGTCTCGTAGACCTGGCCGGAGCTCAGGGAGTTGAGGCGCGAGAGGACGCCGGACGTGAAGCGTTCGTAGTGACCTAGGTCGAGGTCGGTCTCGGCGCCGTCGTCGAGCACGTAGACCTCGCCGTGCTGGTAGGGGCTCATGGTGCCCGGATCGACGTTGAGGTACGGGTCGAACTTCTGGATGCGCACCTTGAGCCCGCGGCATTCGAGCAGCGCGCCGAGGGCGGCGGCCGTCAGGCCTTTGCCGAGGGAGGAGATGACTCCTCCGGTGACGAAAATGTATTTCATGGGGCGGTCGCGGGGCGTGGGAAAGTCGTAAAAAAAGATAAGACCGGCTGGTCCGCATGCGGTAAGCCGGTCTGGACTTTCGGATTTCAAGGGCAGGAGAAACGCTGGCAAGCGGTTATTCCGACGATTGTCGGGGCGGGACGGCCCCGCCTATGAGGGTTTTTCACAACCGGCCACCCCCTGCCTAATACCTCCCGCAAACCCCCTCTCCGGGGTGGTGGGAGGTGGGCGACCCTATTTGATGCCTTTTGCGTCCACCCGCGCCAAGCATCCTCCGTCCACCATGCCCGCAAGTTCCTGCTGCTCTACATGCCGACCTTCTTCCATCGGGAAGAAGGTGGTCATGGCCCTGACCGGCCTTGTCCTGATCGGTTTCGTCCTCGGCCACCTCCTCGGCAACCTGCTGATGTTCAAGGGTCCGGCCGCCCTCAATGAGTATGCCAAGTGGCTCCATGACCACCCCGGGCTCGTCTGGACGGCCCGCACGGTCCTTTTAATCAGCGTTTTCGCTCATATCTGGGTGGGAATCAAGCTTTCCCTCGAAAATAAGGCCTCCCGCGACGGTGGTCCGGCAGTCGACGCCACCCGTCGGGCGACCCTCGGTTCCCGGACCATGCCCTATTCCGGGGTGGTTATCCTCGGTTTCATCGTCTTCCACCTCCTGCACTTCACCTTCAAGTCGGTCGCCGTCGCCTACCAGGGGGACAGCGTCTACGCCATGGTCGTGGCGGGCTTCGCCCAGCCGGCCATCGCGATCTTCTACATCGTCAGCATGCTGCTGCTCTGCCTGCACCTCGGGCACGGCGTCAGCAGCGTGTTCCAGACCCTCGGCCTGCGCAACGAGCGCTGGCGCGGTCGCCTCGACGCCTTGGCCCTGGCCTACGCCTGGTTCATCGCCCTGGGCTTCATTTCCATCCCTTTGGCCGTCCTCACCGGCTGCCTCAAGTAAGCGCCTGCTCCCATGAAACTGGACTCCAAGATCCCCGCCGGCCCGCTGGCCGACAAGTGGAACAACCATAAGGCCAAGCTCCGCCTGGTGAACCCGGCCAACCGCCGCAAGTACCACATCATCGTGGTCGGCTCGGGTCTCGCCGGTTCGGCCGCCGCCGCCTCCTTCGCCGAGATGGGCTACGAGGTCTCCTGCTTCTGCTACCAGGATAGCCCGCGCCGCGCCCACTCGATCGCCGCGCAGGGCGGCATCAACGCCGC
>CAIRWP010000092.1 GCA_903882335.1 uncultured Opitutia bacterium
ATGATCACGCGGGAACCGTTGGCGATCATCGCCGTGCGCACGTCGGGCCGCTTGGCCAGCATGAGGTCGGCGAGGTAGGCCACCTCCAGGAGCGCATGGTCGTCGACCGCGCCGGAGGCCACGATAGGTAGGCCGGTGGCGCTCACGTATATTTTGTAGAACGGGTCGAGCTTCAGCGCCGTCGGCGGGGGCGTCACCGGGCCGGGGACGCCCGCGGCGCCGGCGGGGGCGGCCAGCTGGCCGAGGCAGAGGAGGAGCGGGAGGAGTTTCATTTGGCGGAAGAGTGCTTGAGCTGGGCGCCGGCGGGGATCTCAGGACGGTCGCCGGCCTTGAGGGCGACGAAACGGGCGCGCATCTCGGCGAGTTTGGCGGGTTGCTCCGCGGCGAGATCATGCTGCTCGGAGGGGTCGGCGGCCAGGTCGTAGAGCTCGGCCTTGCCCTGCGGGTTGCCGTGCGGGGCGATCAGTTTCCAGTCGCCGAAGAAGACCGCGGAGCGCTGATAATGCGGGACGTAGATCGTCCGCGGGGCCGGGCGCGGCTCGGCGCCGGACAGCGCCGGCCAGACGTCCAGGCCGTCGAACTTCACGTCGGCCGGCACCCGGACCCCGACCAGTCGGCAGAGCGTCGGCATCCAATCCGCCGCATGCATCGGGGCGACGCATTTGCCGGCCGGGAGACGGCCGGGCCAGCTGGCGAAGGCGTTGACGCGCATCCCGCCTTCGTAGGGCTGGTTCTTCCAGCCGCGCAAGGGGGCGTTCGTCGTGACCGCCGGGCTACCCTTCGTGGTCCCGACGTAGGGATTACCCCCGCCCTCGATGCCGCCGTTGTCCGAGGTGAAGATGATCAACGTATTTTCCAACTGGCCCGTCGCCTTGAGCGCGTCGACCAGCTGGCCCACCTTGGCGTCGAGCTGGCTCACGAAGGCCGCGTAGCGGCGCATCGAGTCGTCCTTCACCGGATCCGGGCTGAAACGGACGTCCGCGTAGGCCCGGAAATACTCCGGCGGGGCGTCGATGGGGATGTGCACGGCGCCGAAGGGCACGTAGACGAACCACGGGCCGCGCTGGGCGCGGATCTGGCGCTCGGCCTCGGCGGCGATGAGCTCGGTCGCGTTACCCTCTTCCTTTACCAGGACGTCGTTGCGGTTCCAGGTATCCTCGAGGTCGCCCTTGCGGTACTTGTGGGTCCACGGATCGACCGCGCCCGTCAGGAAGCCGTAGGACTCGTCGAAACCATAGCGGCGCGGACCCCACTCGAACTTGCCGCCGAGATGCCATTTGCCGGCGATGGCCGTGCGGTAGCCGGCCGACTTCATCGCAGCGGCCAGCGTGAAGGTGCCTTCGGGAAACGCCCGCAGGTTGGTCGGTCCGAGCACGTGCGGCCCGAAGCGGCTGGTCCAGCGACCGGAAAGCAAGGCTGTCCGGGTCGGCGTGCAGACCGGCTGCACGTAATGGCGGTCTAGCTCGACCGAGGTCTTGAGCAGCTCCGCCATGCGCGGGGTCTGGAAACGTCCGCCGTGCCAGGACACATCGGCCCACCCCATGTCGTCAGCCACGATCAGCAACACGTTCGGCTTGGCCGGCTCCGCCGCCGACAGGCCGAGCACGAGACAACAGGCGAGCAGCAGGCAGCGGGGCGGCATGAACGCAACCTAGGGGGCGAGCCGTCGATTTCGAGGGGAAAGCGACGGCGCCCGGGCCACCGTCACTTCTTGGGCAACATCGCCAGGTACCGGGCCTCGCTCGCCTTCACCTTGGCCTTGAGCGGTTCGACCTGCGGCTGGAGTTCGGCGAGCGAACGGGCCAGCTCCTCGAGGTTGCGGGCGCGTTCGGGAATCTCCCGCACCAAGGCGGCGTGGGACTTCTCAGCCGCGGCGGCAGCCTGACGGGCCGCGGCCAGCTTCGTGGTCGCGGCAGCGACCTCCGCGCGCTTGGCTTCGACGGGCTTGAGCGCGGCGGCGAGCCGGGTACGGACCTCGGCCAAGGGGGCTTCCAGCGGTTTGAGCGCTTCCTGAGCCACCTTGAGGCGCTCGCGCAACGGGGTGGACTTGGCCTCGAGCTCCTTCTCCACGAGGGCCGGGCGGGCCTGTAGGCGGGCGTACTCCTTGAGCTGGGCGGAGCGGCTCTTGGTCAGGTCGTCGCGCTCGGTCGTGAGCGGGCCGACGCCCTGTTCATTCTTCGCGACCTCGGTGCCGAGCTCGGCGAGCTTCCGGCGGAAATCGGCGGCCGCGGCCGTCCGGCGGGCGATCTCATCGCGGGAGCGCGGCCCCGCGGCCTCCGCGGCGGCGACGGCGGTCTGGGCGCGACGCCGCACGGCCTCCGCGGCGGCGACGGCCGCCTCGGCCTCCGCCAGACCGGCCGCGTGGCGGAAAGTCAGGTACCCGCGGAAGGAACGGGCCGAGGCGAGCGTCACGGTCGCCTCGGAGAGGTTGGCGGCGGCGAGGTCCGCGGCGACCTTGGCCCCGACGAGGGAACGTGCGGCCTCCGCGGCGGCGGACTCGGCGGTCGCGACGGCGGCGGTCGCCGTGGCGAGGTCGCGCGTGGCGGTCTCCTGCGCGGCCTTGAGATCCTTCAGCTGCTTCCCGGAAGCCTCGAGCTGGGCGGCGACGTCGGTCAGCCGGAGCCGGACCGGGCGCATCGCGCGGGCGTAGTCCTCGATGGCGGCCTTCGCGGCGGCGACCTCGGTATCGCGGCGCTTGAGGAACTCGGTCAAGTTCGCCTCGGCCTCCGCCACGAGCTTGGCTTGGGCCTCGACCTTCGCGGCGGCAGCGGACTCCTCCAGGCGAAGGGGCGTCAGCGACTTATCCAGATCGGCCAGCGCGGCCTGCAGCTTCGCCACCGCGGCCTCTTCGCCGGGCACGGCCGCGACCAGACGGTCGGCCTCGCGGCGCGCCGGCTCGACCTTGGCCGCGGCGACCTCGCGGGCCTTGAGGTTGTCTTCGCGGCCTGCCAGCGCATCGGCGATGTCGGCCTCGAGCTTCGTGAGCTTGTCGCGCTCGGACAGGACGGTGACGTTGAACTCGGCGGCCTGAAGGGCGACGATCCGGACGCGGAGCGCGGCGATCTCGTCGGCGGCGGTGCGGAGCTGGGCCGCGAGGCGTTCCTGCCCGGAGAGCAGCTCGACGCGGGCGGTCGTCTTTGCGGTCTCCTCGCGGTAGAAGGCCGCGGCCTTCTGCTGGGCCTCCAAGGTCTTCGTCGCGCTCGCGAGCTCCGTGCCCTTGACCTTCTCCTTCTGCTTCGTCCAGTAATCAATGGTCTTCGCCGTCTCGGCGGCGCGGGCCGTGAGGTCGGCGAGCTCGGCCTTCAACCAGGCGAGATCGAAGCCCTCCGTGCGCAGGAAAGCCCGATCCTTGTCGGCCGCGGCCACCGAAGGGGCGAGTTGTTCGCGGATGACCGCCATCTTCTTGGCCAGCTCGGCGCGGGCGGCGACATCGGTCGTCTTCTCGCGCTTGGCGCGCAGGGCTTCGCGTTCCTGATTGCCGGCGGCGATCCTGGCCTGCAACGGGGCGAGCCGGGCCTGGGCCGCGGCGGCCGCGGCGCGGGCCGCGACCTGCTCGGCGGTCGGGGCGGCGGCCGCGGGCGAGGACTGCAAGGCGATGAACTCGGCGAGGCGGGCTTGGGCGGCCGCGATCCGCTGCTGGAGGCGCGCGGGGTTGCTGGGGACCTGAGTCAGGTCTCGGCCTGTCGCGACGTCGTGGAAACGGACTTCCCCGAGCCAGTTGCCGGTCACGTAGGTCTTGCCGTCGGCGAGGGCCGTCACCTTGGAGACGACGTCGGCCTGCTTGCCGGCCTGGGCCTGGGGGACACGCTTGCCGTCGATGGCCCAGAGGGCGCTGGTACCGTCGTTGCCGCAGGAAAGCAGGCGCCCGTCGGGGGTGAAGGCGACGGACTGGACGGCGGAGCCATGGGCGGACCAGTTGGCGACGCGCTTGCCGGTCTTCAGTTCCCAGGTCGTGATCGTGCCGTCGGCGCCGCAGCTGGCGAGGACGTTGGAGTCGGCCCGCCAGGCGAGGTCGGTCACCGCCCCCTTGTGCTGGCCGAGGTTGTAGAATTCGCCGCCGTTGTCGGCCTCCCAGACCATCACGTTGCCGTTGCGGTCGGCGGTCGCGAGCAGGACACCGTCCGGGCTGAAGTCGGCGCCGGTGACCCACTCGGTGTGCTTGGAGATGGTGTAGAGCAGTTCGCCGGAGGCCGTGTCGTAGCACTTCACCTTCTTGGTGTTGGTGGCGAGGGCGACCTTGCGGTGGTCGGGCGTGATGTCGGCCGACATCACCTGGTCGAACTCCTTGCCAAGTTCGGTGACGCGGCGACCGGTCCGCACGTCCCAGATGACGGCGTGCCCGAACTTGCCGCCGCGGCCGCCGCCGAGGATCAGGAGCGAGCCGTTGGCGCTGAACTTGAGGGAGCGGGCGTAGCCTTCGGGATAGGGGAAGATGCCGGCCAGCTCGCGGGTATCGGTATCGTAGAGCAGCACCTGCTTGGGCGAGGCGACCGCGAGCAAGGAAGTCCAAGGACTGGCCGCCAGGGCCGTGATGGCCGTCGTGCGGGGCGTGACGATCACCGGCTCAAGCAGGACGTCGGTCGGGCGGGCGACGGGCCCGGTGGGCTTGCCGGCCGCGGCGTCGAAGGCGAGGTCGACCTTGGGCTGGCTGGACTTGCGGGCGACGCTGCCCTTGGCCTGCAGCAGGCCGCCAGCGATCCACTTCGAGAGCAAGGTGAGGTCCTTCGCGTCGAGCGGGGCGCCCTCGGGAGGCATGAAAGGCTCCTCCTTCTTGGAGCTGCAGGTCCAGAGCCTGCTGCCGGCCGGGTTGCCGGCGTCGACCACGGCGCCGCCACCGCCGCCCGCGAGGAGCGCGGCGTAGCTGGACAGGTCGAGTCCACCCTTCTTCTTGTCGGGGTTATGACAGGAGAAGCACTTATTCTCCAGCACCGGCCGGATGTGGTCGTCGTAGGTGAGTTTCTCGGCGTCCTGGGCGCGGACGGCACCGGCGAAGGCGACGGCCGCCGCGAGCACGAGGAAACGGCGGCTCAACCAGCGGCGCGGGGCGGGGACGGCGGCGGACATGGGCGGCGGGCCGGGCTCAGTGGTTGAAGTAGAACTCCTTCGAGTTCATCAGCGCCCAGAACAGGTCCTCTAGGACCGCCTGACGGTTGGCGGGATCCTCGGCGAGGGATCGGGTCACGGCGGCGACCTCCGCGGCCCGCGGGGCGCGCCCGAAGACGCGCAGGAAGAGCTCATCGACGATCTCCCGGTCCTTGCGCCCGTCGGCGATCAGGCGCTCGACGACCTTGCCGCGGCGGATGCGGTCGTTGACCGCGTCGCCGTTCATGAGGTGCAGGGCCTGCGAGAGGTTGGGGTCGGTCTTCACCTCGGACGAGGCCACCGACTCGCGCTTCGCGCGGCCGAACGTGGCCAGGAAGTAGTTGCTCACGGCGCCGTCGGCGATCTGGACCGCGCGGGCGCCGACCGGGAGACCCTGGAACTTGTTCGGCGTCTCGGTGATCTGGGAGATCGCGTCCAGCAGGACCTCCGCGCGGACGCGGCGGACGGAACCATGGGCGAAGTTCAGCTTGTCGCCGGCGTTGCTCTCGTTGACCTTGGTGCTGCGCTGGTAGGCGGCGGAGGCGGTGATGTCGCGCACGAGGCGGCGCACATCGTACTTGTACTCCGTCAGGCGCTTCGCCAGCTCGTCGAGCAGCTCCGGGTTGGAGGGCGGGTTCGACACCCGCACATCATCGACGGGATCCACCACGCCGACCCCGAGGAAGTGGGCCCAGATGAGGTTGGCGACGTTGCGCGCGAAGTAGGGGTTGCGCGGCGAGGCCAGCCACTCGGCCATCACGCGACGACGGTCCTCGCCGGGCTTGAGGTCAGGTGCGTCGCCGCCGAGGAACTTCGGCTTCATGTTCGCCTTAGTTAGGAAATGCTGCGATTCGCCGGACTTGCCGTTGTAGATGATGACCTCTTGGGGGTCGTCGGTGTTCTTGCGGCCCACCTGGGCGAAGAAGGCGTTGAAGCCGTAGTAGTCGTCCATCGTCCACCGGTCGAACGGGTGGTTGTGGCACTGGGCGCACTGGATGCGCATGCCCATGAAGACCTGGGCGACGTTCTCGCTGAGCTTCAGCTTGTCGAGCTCGGTCTGGTAGTAGTTGACGGGCGGGTTGGAGACGGTGCCGCCGCTGGCGGAGAGCAGGTCGACCACGATGCGGTCGATGGGCACGTTGGCGCCGATGCGGTCGGCCAGCCAGTTGTAGTAGAGCAGCGCGTTCTTGTAGAACGGCGGGGCGTTGTTGCCTTGGTTGATGCCGGAGCGGATCTGCAGGAGCTCGGCCCACTTCATGACCCAGAGCTCGGTGAACTCCTTGCGCTGGAGGAGGGCCTCGACCAGCTGGGCGCGCTTGTCGGGGCGGGTGTCGGCGAGGAAGGCGCGGACCTCCGCGGGCGTCGGGTAGAGCCCGACCACGTCGATGGTCACGCGGCGCACGTATTCCTCGTCCGTGCAGAGGCCGGACGGCAGGATGCGGAGCTTGTGCAGGCGCTCGTTGACGGCGCGGTCGACGTAGTTGAACTCCGCGGCGGCCGGGCGGGCGTAGACGAGGTCCTTCGGGATGACGAGCACCTGCGCCGTCACGCTGAAGACGTCGAACCGGGCGAGGATGAAGGCCGCGCCGCGCTCGCCGGAACGGACCTTGCCGTCCTTGCCGACCTTGGCGACCGGGTCGTTGTTCGACATGAAGAGCGCGAGGTCGGTGACGTCGCGGTCGGTCCCGTCGGAGTAGGTCGCGCGGACGGTGATCTGCTGCGCGGCGTCCGCGCCTTCGAGGACGGCCGCCTTCGGGAAGACCTCGATGCCGGTGACCTTGGCGACGCCGGGGGCGTCGTCCTTGGCCCCAGCGGCGATCCATTCCAGGATGGTACGGTTGTAGGCGGAATCCGGCTCGTAGAGCTTGTTGCCCGAGTGGGGGACGGCGCCGACGGCCTTCTCGACCAGCGTGCTTTCCTCGGGGATGGCGAGGTTGATGCGGCGGCCGACCATCTCGCGGGTCAGGCGCACGTAGTCGCCGTCGGGATCCATGCCGAAGAGCGAGAGGCGGAAGCCGTCCTTGCCGCGCGCGGCGCCGTGGCAGCCGCCCGCGTTGCAACCGCCGCGGAGGAAGACCGGCATGACGTCGAGGCGGAAGGAGACCGCGCGGTCCTGGACGCCGTCCTTGACGGTGACGGGCACCCGGGCCGTCAGGCCGCCGAGGGCCGCGACGACCTCGGTCGCGCCGACGTCGGCGACCGGGCGAAGCACGTCGCCGGCGAGCGCCGCCACCTTCGGGTCGGCGACTTTGACGTCGGCGAAAGCTGTGACGTCGCGCGTGGTGGCATCCTTGAAGGTCGCGAAGACGACGAGCCGATGGGTATCGCGGCGGGTCTCGAGCCGCACCTCGGGCGGGAAAATCTCGAGTTTCTCCACCGTGGCGAGCTTGCGGAGCAACTCGGCCTTGGGGTCCTCAACACTCTTCTGGCCGCGCGGGACGAGCGTGACGCCCGCCGTCCACGGAGCTCCGGCCGCCACCCAGCCGCGCAGGAGGGCGAGCTCGGCCGCGGGCAGCGGCCCGCCCTTCGGGGGCATCAGGTCCTCGTGGTCCTTCGCGAGGAAGACGCGCTTCACGAGCTCGCTGCGGTCGGGCTGGCCGGGCTCGACGATCGGGCCGTTGGCCCCGCCCTTGAGGAAGGCGGCCTGCGTGTGCATCAGTAGCTTACCCTTCACCTTGTCGGGGTTGTGGCATTCGACGCAGCGCTTCTCCAGCACCGGGCGCACCTGCTCGAAGGTCACGGACTCGGCGGCCGGGAGAAGCGGTAGGCAGAGGAGAGCGGGCAGGAGGCGGCGGAGCATGGTCAGTTCTTGGGGGCGTCGGTCTTCTGGCGGAGTTGCTCGAGACGGGACAAAGCGACGGGGGCGGCCGGGGTGGCGGGGGCCGCCGCGGCGACCGCCTTGGCGCCCGGGGCGGCCGGCGCGGCCGCCGGGGAGCCTTTGCGCGGAGCATCGATGCGGAGCGAGGAACCTAGCGCGATCCGGTGGGTGGTGGTCGCGCCGTTGACCGGCACATCGACCTGGACGAAGAGGTTATCCTTCTTGCCCACCGGCGACTCGGCGGTGGTCTTCACCGTGAAGCGGAGCTCCTTGGTATCCTTGGTGACCTTGATCGGCGCGATCGCGATGGTGTCGGGCACGCCCACCAGCCGGGCCACGGCCTCGCCCTCGAACGGACGCAGGACCTCGAAGTTCGTGGCGAGGACCGCCTCCCTTCCCTGCTCGATGGCGGCGAGAGGCACGGCGTTGGCGGCGACGAAGGCCGGCGCGGTGCTGACCTTCGCGAACGGGGAGGCGTTGTAGACGCGACCACCGCCGGCATCGGCCTCGCCCATGACGACGAAGTTCCAGTCCGCGGCGGACACCCCGGCGCTCGCGCTGAGCTCGAAGGCGCAACGGTCCGCACCCTCGGCGATGGTCTGCTCACCGAGCGAGGTGATGCCGGGCGGCGTCCACACCATGAACACGCGGATGGGGCCCTTGAACCCTTCCTTGCGCTTGGCGACCACGGACAAGGCAAGCACGCCGTTCTGGACGACGGGCACCTTGGGCACCTCGATCTCTAGCGCATAGGGGGCGGCCTCGACGACGGCGACGGGCAGGCGATCCTCGACGCCCTGGTAATAGATGACGTTGCCGTTGCGGATGATGTCGTAGACCTGGCGCATCCGGCCGACGACGGTCTGCTTGGGGTCGAGGGGCAGCATCCGCAGGGACACGACGGCCTGACCGAGCGGGGCGTCGGCCGCGGCCTCGAAGACCAGCGGCACGTTGGGCAGGTCCTTGGGGGCGGCGTCGGCGAGGAGGCGCACGCCCGCCGGGAGGCCGGGGGCGTCGAACCGGTAGTCGCCACTGACGCCGGAGCGGGTGAAGTTCTGCAGCAGCGCCATGCGCCCGCCGCGCGGCACCGCGATGAACTGGCGGTAGTGGCTATCGTTGACGGTATAATCCGGCGAGGCGAACGTGAGACTGGGCAAGGACGCGGTCAGCTCGACGCGGTAGACGAAGTTGGCGCCGCCGCGCTCAAGGTGGTCGCGCACGCGCAGCGTGTAGACGCCGTCGGCCGGGACGGTGACGCGGAAGCGGGAATCCAGGCGCCGCATGCCGCCGCCGTCGTCGTTGGAGACGAGGTCGGTGCCGGCGGCGTTGGCGACCCGCACCACGGGATCCAGGGGCGAACCGAGGGACTGGGCGAGGCACTGACCCTCGAGCACCTGCCCCTTCTTCAAGGTGAGCTTGAAGAAATCGGCGTCGCCCGGCTGGCCGATGACGCCGTTGAGGGCGTAGGCCTCGGCCGGAGGCACCGCGTTGGCCGCGTCGGTCTTGTCGTTCGGCTCCGCCTCGAGGAAGTTGTCGACGGTCGAGAGCCGGAAGACGTTGCCGGACGGGGCGGAGGCCTGGGTGCGGGCGAAGAGCTGGAAGTCGGCGCGGGGTTCGGCGGGCAAGGCGACCTCCTCGGTGAAGGCATCCTTCCCCGAGACGAAGCTGACGGCAAGTTTGGTACCCAGCTTACCGCCGGCGGGGTAGACGGCGTCCGGCCGGGGGAAGCTCCCGAGGTGCAGACGGTAGAAGGAACGGCCGCCGCCCCGGTAGGAGGATTCGCGGACCATCACGAAGTAATCGCCGTCATACTCGGCGACAAACGAACAGTAGCCGTCCTGGCGATGGAGGATCGTGTCGTCGGAAGCGGCCTTCTCGAACCGGTCCTTGTCGAGGATCGCGACGTAGGGATCGAAGACCTCGTAGCCGAGCCGCAGGCCGTCGACCTCGACGCTGAGCCGCTGGCCCTTGCGCATGGCCACCTTGTAGTAATCGACGTCCTCGGCGAGGACGACGCCTTCGATCGTGCGGTCGAGCTCGACGGACTGCGCGCGGGCGAGATCGTCGTTGGGCTCCTTCTCGTCCACGTTCGCGAACGGGCTGACGAAGAACTGGCGGGCGTGGGAGAGTCCGGACTTCGTGCGCACGCGGACGAGGTGGTTGCCGAGGGGGACCTCTGGGCCGATGGCGAGGGTCAGCTCGACCTTGCCGGCCGCGACGCTCTGCACGCCCTTCACCCGGAAGCCCGGGGTGTAGAAGAGCAGGTCCTCGAAATCGGCGAGACGCGTCCCGGTGAGCGTCACCTTGACCTCGGCGCCGCGCTGCCCGCCGTTGGGCTTGGTGCCCGTGAAATCAGGGTAGGCCGCCCGCGCGACCGCGAGGGTCAGCAGGAGCGGCGCGAGGAGTCGGACGAACATGACGCGCGGACGGCGGACGGCGGGCTCAGGCGAGCCAGTCGGTCATGATGCGGCCGCCGTTGACGATGTCGATCGGCCGGCCGCCGTCGGAGACGATGCGCTTGTCGGCGTTGATGCCGAGGACGCGGTACATGGTCTTGGCCAGGTCCTCGGGGCCCACCGCGTCGCGGTCGGGCTCGCCACCGAGGGCGTCGGAGGCGCCGTGCACGTAGCCTTCCTTCACGCCGCCGCCGGCCATGGCCACGGAGAAGACGCGCGGCCAGTGGTCGCGGCCGTTGGTGCCATTGAGCTTGGGGGTGCGGCCGAACTCGGAGCTGACCAGCACGAGCGTGCGCTTGAGCAGGCCGCGGTCGGCGAGGTCGGTGATGAGGCGGGCGAAGGCCTGGTCGAACTGGGTGGCCTGGTTCTCGAAGCCGCCCTTGATGTTGGAGTGGTGGTCCCAGCCGCCGAAGGTCACGGAGACCATGCGCACGCCGGACTCGACGAGGCGGCGGGCGAGGAGGAAACGCTGGCCGGCGGTGTTGCGGCCGTACTCGTCGCGGAGCTTGTCGGATTCCTGCGAGAGGTCGAACGCCTGGCGGGCCTTGGCGCTGCTGACGAGGCCGTAGGCGGCCTGCTGGAAGCTGTCCATCGCGCCGATCGCGTCGGACTTCTCGGTGGCGCGGAAATGCTCGTCGACCGAGGCGAGGAGGCCACGGCGACGGTCGAAGCGGGCCGGGGCGACGTCCTTGGGCGCCAGGAGGTCGCGCACGGTGAAGGCCTTGTCCGCCGGGTCGCTACCGAGCGCGAACGGGCCGAAGGCGCTGCTCATGTAGCCGGTGCCCTGCTCGGGGATGCTCTGGCTGGGGACGACGACGTAGGGCGGGAGGTTATTGCGGGAGCCCTGCTCGTGCGAGATGACGGAGCCGAAGCTCGGGAACTTGATCGCCGGGCTCGGGCGATAGCCGGTGAACATGTTGTGCGTGCCGCGCTCGTGGGCGGCCTCGCCGTGCGTCATGGAGCGGACGACGGTCAGTTTGTTCATGATCTTCGCGATGTTGACGAACTTCTCGCCGACGTACTCGCCGGGGACGGTGGTCTTGATCGGCGTGAACGGGCCGCGGTACTCCGGCGCGGCGAACGGCTTGGGGTCCCACGACTCATGCTGCGCCATGCCGCCGGGCAGGTAGATGTGGATCACGGCGTCGGCGAGGGCGTCGAAGGTCTCCACCTTAGGGAGCTCGAGCGCCCGCAGGCGGAGCATGCCGGGCAACGTCAGGCCGAGCGTGCCGAACATGCCGACCTGGAGGAACTCGCGGCGTCGCCAGCTCGAGCGGATATCGGGGTGGTCACCTTGGCAATCGCGGTGCATTTTCATGGCGGCAGGGAGGGGTTGGGGTTGAGACAGGTGTATCACCTGGCGGTTGCCTTAAAATAACAAAAATATACCCCCCGGAGGGCGGTGGGGGGTCGGGGGACACCCCGGGACAGCCAGGGGGGTCCCCTTGGGGCAATCTACCTTTTGACAACCCCCTGAACCCCCCGTAGATAACCGCCCTACCCGGCCCATGAGCACCCCCTCCCCTGACCAGCAACCGAGCGAGGAGCCCAAGGCGCTGACCTGGGGCTTCCGCCTCGTCCTCCTCTCCTCGGCCCTCTATATCGCGGGTTGCTCGGCCTATTTCTCGGTCCTGGGCCTCGGCCAGCTCTTCACCGGCTCGGAAGGCCCGGTCATGATCATGGCGGCCTCGCTCGAAGTCGGCAAACTGGTCGCCGCCTCCTTCCTCTACCGCTACTGGCACCTGATCACGGGGGTGCTCCGCTTCTACCTCACCCTCGCGGTACTGGTGCTGATCGCCATCACCTCCCTCGGTAATTACGGCTACCTCGCCCGCGCCTACGAGAAGACCGCCACCACCATCGCCCGCAACGAGACCGAGATCGCCACCTTGGAGAAGACCATCGCGGACAGCCAGCGGCAGATCGACGACGCCCGCGGCAAGACGGTCCGCGTCAACACCGCCAGCCGCGAGGACATCGCCAAACTGCAAGGCCGCATCACCCAGGCCGGCGAGACCCTCGCCCAGTCGCTGGCCCGCCTGCAGGAACAGCGCAAGGCCCTCGACGCCCGCCGCGCCCAGGACAGCTCCGCCCCGGCCCAGCGCGCCGCCGAGCTCGGTGCGACCCTCGCCAAGAGCATCGCGGCCGAGGAAGCCGCCGTCGCCAAGGCGATCGCGGCCCAAGAGACCGCCATCACCGGCCTCAACGACCGCCTCAAGGTCCTCGACCAGGCCGTCGCGGCGTACACCGCCCAAGGCACGACCAGCTCCTACCTGATCTTCGAACAGGACAACGTGAAGAAAGGCCAGGAGCTGCGCGAGCAGCAGAAGCCCGAGCGCGAGGCGATCCTGGCCAAGCTCACCGAGGCCTCCGCCGCCGTCGCCCGCCTGCGCGCCGACGGGGCCGCCCGCGTCGAGCGGCTGCGCGCCGACCAGGCCCGGGTGAACGCCGACGCCGCCAAGGAATCCGCCCAACTGCGCGACCAGTTCAAGGGCGAACTCGCCCGCCTCGATGACGAGGAAAAGACCCTCCGCAAGACCGGAGAAGAGAGCCTCGCTGGACTCGAGAAGCAGCTCGCCGCCTTGCAGGAGCAAGGCCAAACCAAGGCCGGCCTGACCGAAGGCGAGGTCGAAGCCCTCTATAAGGTCAACCGCGAGCGCACCGAGCAGATCCACAAGCTGCGCGACCAGATCGCCGCCACCGACATCGGCTCCTACCGCTTCGTCGCCCGGGCTTTCGACGCCGAGGCGACCGACGTGGTGAAGTGGCTGATGCTCGCGCTCGTCGCGGTCTTCGACCCGCTCGCCGTCACGCTCGTCGTGGCCTTCAACATGGCCCTCACGCGCGGTCGCGCCGGCGTCGCGGTCGCCGGCGGTACCGGCTCCGCTCCGGCGGACCTGGCCGGCGCCTCGACACCGGTCGCCCCGACCGCTCCCGCCCCTCGGCGCGGCCAATGGACGCGGGTCGAGATCATCATCGCGTCCGTCCTGGCCGGCATCCTGCTCCTCCTCTTCGCCTGGCTATGGATGTCCGATCGCAGCGAGCGGGCGGCCCGCGGTAATTTCGGCACCGCCAACGTGATCCCTGGGGATAGCTTCGCGGTCCTGACCTTCCGCCCCGAAGAACTCCGCCAGAAAGGCAGCAAAGCCTTCCCGGAGTGGCTTGAACGTACGGGCGGCAAAGGCCTTTCCACCGCCGTGGGCGAACTCATGAAGAACGGCCTGGACCCCCACTCCGACCTTTACGCGTTCGCGAAGTTTCCCGCCGACGCCAAGGACGCCGGCGACGGCTCCCGGCCGGTCATGCTCTGCGGCCTGGTGATCCGCGTCGTCGACCCGACCATCGCCGAGGCGGCCCTTTCGCGCATCGCCGACCAACTGAACAACTCCCTCCGCGGCGAGACCTCCAAGAACGCCTCGAACCTCACCCGCAGCCGCTCGATGATCAAGCATGGGGAGGGCCGTTACATGGACCCGGAAGGCGGGTTTTTTACCTTTGGTCTGACGAACCGGACCGCGATTATCTTGGTTGAGTTCGAAGGCGACCCCGCCGCCCCGTGCGTGGAGAAGGAAATCCGCCATTGCCTGACCCGGCCCGAGGCGCGCCTGCGCAAACCCGGCGAGCTCCCCGAGATCCTGCCGCACTACGCGAGCGACCAGCCGGGCGCCCTGACGCTCTGGCTCGATGCCAACCGTTTCTTCCGCCGCCTACCCATGGGCGCCGCCACCCGGACCCGTTACGAGCAGATGCGCCCGGCCATGGAGTTCGAACTGCTCCTGGCGCTGGAGGCGGTCGGCAACGACTCGCTTTCCATCGCGGCGAGCTACCTCTACCAATTCGATCGCTTCGCCGACGGCGCCACCCGCGACCCCGTCAAACTGATGGCCAAGCTGGCGGCCCCGAAGGAACCGGACCTCGGCTGGAAGCTCATGAATCGCTGCGTCGACACGCTGGATTACGACTCCCTCATCGAGCGCATGCGCGGCGCCCTCGGCGATGACAAGCGCCCCGGCGCCCAGCTGGTGCGCGTCGAGAAGACGGTGCCGACCGGTCGCGACGCCAAGTTCACGATCTCCGCCCGCTTCGACCCGAAGGCCGGCCCGCCCTTGGTCACGGCGATGCAGATTCTCGCGCAGTAAGCCCGCATGGAAAGCCGCCGCGGACAATGGACCCTGTGGCTGCTGGCCGCGGGCTCCTTCGTCTTGGTCGGCTGTCGCACGCCGACGGGCAGCGAGGAAAGTTCGTCGTGGTTCAACTTCTCTTCCCGGCGGGGCGGACAGGGCCGAAGCTCCGCCGCTACGGCTAAACCTGAGAAAAAGCCGCTGGCGACCGCGACCGAGCGGACCGCGGAGGTCCCGCCTAGCCCGAAGCCCGCCCCCGCGAAGACTACGGAGTCGGCCCAACCGACGAAAACCGCGGAGAACAAAACGGCCCCCATCGCCCCGCCGAAAGCGGCGACGCCGACGGCGACGCCTCCTGCCGTGGCCGCGACCGGCGGACCGGAAGCGCGCCGGCTACCTGTGCGCATCGACGCTGGCCCGACTCCCGAGCCCCGGGCGCCTGCTTCCAGTCTTGGCTTGAAGTCGCCGACCGAGGCCAGCCCCACCCTGCGAACGAACCCGCCGCTCGAACTCGCGATTCCCGAGCGCGCCCGCGCCACCGGCTCGCCGGCCACGCCTCTGACGATCGAGCCCGGCCAAGGGACGAAGGACCTTCGTCCCGGCACGGCCTTGCCGCTGCCCGTGCCCGTCGCGACGACCGGCCGCCGTCCGCCGAAGACGTCCTTGCGCCTGCCGGGCCTCGACGCCACGGAGCCGGCCACGACCGACCGGCCTCGGCTTACCCTACCCGAGGTCACCGGATCCTCCGCTCAACGCGAAGCCCAGCCCGCGTTGCACCTGCCTACCGGCGAAGCCCCGGCGGCCCGGGAAGGGTTGTCGCCCAAACTCCCGCTCGGGAGCCTGGACGAGCCCACCCGCGGTCGCACCGCTGACGCGACGAGTCTTCCTGGTCTGGCGGCGCTCGCGCCCCTGGGCGAGGAGCGTACCGGGCGACCGATCTCGGGGATTGGCGGTCTGGACGAACCGACGTCGAAGAAGCTTCCGGCGAGCGGCCTGGCGCTCCCCTCACCCGAAGCGGGCCCGACGCAAGCGTCCGCGACCAACACCCGTCTGGCGCTGCCGACCGTGGCGGCCGCCGACCCAAGTCGTGACCCGGCCGAACGTCTGCGCATCGCGATCGGCGAGGTCGCACCAACACCGGTGGCCTCCGGTCCCGGCCCCGACACGTCGGCGGGCAAGCCCCCGGAACGCGCCGACCGGCCTCTCGCCCCCTCCCGCGCCCTGCCGCCCTTCGATCCGGCGAGCGGTGCGACGTCCTCCGGCGAGCGGGCGCTCCGCGCCACCGCTCCGGAGGCCAAGCCGACGGTCGCGACCGTCCCCGTGCCCTTCCGCCTCAGTGCCTGGGTCTCCGACGAGGAAACCCACCGCCGCTGGCGCGAGCAGCAGGTCGACCGGGCCGGTGCCGAGGAGAAAGCCCGTCAGGCCGAGCAGGAACGTCTCCGGCAGGCACTGCTCCGCTTCCTCGTCCCCGTCGCGCCGGCGAAGTGACCGCCGGGCTCAGGCCCAGGGAATCGTGAATTGGTTCTGCGGCGACGCGTTGGTCTGCTTCCGCGTCGGGGAATAGTCGAACGTCCGCATCGTGCCGTCCCGGCGCATCTCCAGCAGGCGCAGCCAGCCGTCGCCACCGTTGGGCTTCATCTGGAAATTGACCAGTACCTGCGGCACAGGCCGGCCCTTCGGGGTGGCGGAGACGAACCGCCCCAACCCATCCGCGGTGACGTGGCCGTTCAAGGTCAGGATGAAGTTCTCGTGCCGCGCGATCAGCTTTGTCCAGACCTCCTCGCCGTCGTTGATGTCGGGTTGGGCCTTCGCGAAATAGGTGTGCGGGTTGTGGTTCTGCTTCTTGCCGAAGCGGACCTGGTCGTAGCGCGTGTCGTCGTGGTAGATGTGCGCGTGGGTGAGGAGGATGACTTCCCGGTCGGGGTGCGCCCCCACGACGTCATTCGCCCACCGGAGCACGTCGTTGCGCGGTCCGAACTCCAGGCAGAGGACCAGGAAACGACGGCCACCCGCCTCGAGGAAATGCCAGCTGTTCTCGGAGCGATCGGGCTCCCTGTCGTAGGTGCCCTTCCAGTGGGCGGCCTTCGCCAGTTCCGCGACCGGCAGGTACTGCGACATCAGCGTGGTCCGGTCCGCGCAGCCCCCGCCGGGACCGTAGTCGTGATTACCCGGCACCAGGCACAGCGGCATCTTCGCATCGAGCAGGACCTGGAGCGCGCGGCGGGCGTTCTCCCATTGGGGCACGGTGTTGCTGTTGGTGATGTCGCCCAGGTGAAGCACCCCCGCGATGCGGCGGCGTTCGCGCTGCTCGACGACCCAGCGGGTCTGCGCGAGGAAAGTATCCGGATGCTTCTGCGAATAAAACTGGGTGTCGGGCAGCACCGCGAAGGTGATCGCGTCCTCGGCGGGCAGCGGCGGCTCGCCCGCGACGAAGACCGCGTCGGCGTAGGGATCGCGCTCGGGCTTGGCGGGCACCGGCGGCACCTTGGGCGCGTCGGCCCCGCGGGCGAAGAACGGCACGAAACCCAACGACAGCGCGCTGGCACGGAGGAGGAAATCGCGGCGGGAAGGGCCGCCGGGGCGGGTGGAATCCATGCTCCCTTGATAAGGCGAGGACGGAGGTCCGCCAGCGGAAACCCGTCCACGAAAACGGGCGGGACCCAGGGATCCCGCCCGTCGGCGTCACGATCGGGTGACGGGCTTACTTCAGTTCGGCGATCGCGAGGTTGCGGTACTCAACCTTCATCTTCACGCCGCCGTGCACCTGGAGACCGACCGGGGCGGCCTTGGGGTAGCCGGCATCGACGTAGTTGGCGACCTGCTCGCCGTTGATCCAGACCGTGTAGGTGTCGCCCTTGGCCTGAAAGCGGATCTTGTTCCACTCGCCGTTCTTCCAGAGCGTGGCGACCTTCGGAGCCCAGCCGGCCTCGGGGTACTTGCCGGTGTAGAAGGCGCCGGTCATGTCCTTCTTGAGGGAGCGGGAGACGCCGATCTGCATCTGGATGTCCTTCTTACCGGCCTCGTCGCGGCGGACCATGATGCCGCTGTCGATCTCGCCGTTGAAGCGGCATTCGCACTCGATGACGACGTCCTGGTAGGACTTCTCGGTGTAGAGCATGCTGCCCTTCTTGTAGTCCTTGAAGGAGTCCTTGTTTTCGCCGGCAAGGACGCCATCGGCGACGGTCCAGAAGGCTTCGGTGCTGGCGGTCTTCCAACCGGTGAGGTCCTTGCCGTTGAAGGCGGGGACGAAATCGGCCTTAGGTAGGGCTTCAGCGGCGCCGAGGGAGCCGACCAAGGCCAGGGCGAGGAGCGGGAGGAGGCGGAGGGAACGCATGGGGGTGCCGCCAAGACACCGCAAATCGGCGCCGGTTGCAAGCCTCGGTCGTCTTTCAAATTGCCAGCCGACGCCCCGCCCCCTTTAACCAACGGACACCCCCTATGCGCCCGCTCCTCCCCGCCCTCGCCCTCCTCCTTGCCGGTTCGTTCGCCTCCGCCGCCGAGGCGAAGTTCGAGCTTGCCCCCGACTTCCTC